>JBFZCA010000298.1:0-8200 GCA_041308205.1 Planctomycetota bacterium
GCCGGCCGCCCGTCCACGGGCAGCCGGCGCCACAGGCTCAGGACGAGCAAGGCCCACAACTGGCTCCCCCAGTCCTCGCGGCCGGCGCGCTGGGCGGCAAGCAATGCCTCGACTTTCCGCCGGTCGAGAAACCCCTCCGCATACATGGGGTTGGCGAGGATGGCATCCCTCGCGAAATCCCAGAAGCGGCCCGAGAAGTAATGGCCGAGCGGTATGCCGAAGCCCTGCTTGCGCTTGGCGAGCGTCGCGGCGGGGAGAAGATCCTTCACCGCCGCCTTCAGCATGAACTTGGGGCCGCGGCCGTAGCGAAGCTCGGGCGCGAGCGTCACGACGTGCTCGACGATGCGGTGATCGAGGAGCGGCGCGCGGACCTCCAGGCCGTGGTACATGCTCGTCCGGTCGACCTTGACGAGGATGTCGCCGGGAAGGTAGTGCCGCAGATCGAGATCGAGAAGCTCGGCCGGCGTCCCGCGCAGCGCGCGCGCCAGCCGATGCAGCGACGGGCCCTCGCCGGCCCGGACCTCGGCGAGAAACGCATCGCCGTAGGCGAGGGGCTTGAGCTCCGGCGCGAAGATGCTGCGCCGGCGCAGGAACGCGCCGAGGAGGCCGGCGCGCGCATCGCGCGCGTAGCGGCAGGCGCGCGCGAGCAGCGAGATGCCGCGCGGGGAAGGCGCGAAGAGGCGGTCAAGCACGCCGCCCGCCGCGGCCACGGCGCCCCGCGCCCACGCCGGGCGCGCGAACTGCCTGAGCGTGTTCGTGAGCCACTGGTAGCCCGCGAAGAGCTCATCGCCCCCGTCGCCCGACAGCACGACCTTGACCTCGCGCGCGGCCATGCGCGCGACGAGCAGCGACGGCAGCATCGAGTGGTCGGCGAAGGGCTCGCCGAGCGCCGCAACGGCATGCGCGATGTCGTCCTCGTTCGGGAACTCCAGCACCTCGACCCTGTGATCGCACTGGAAGCGGGCGGCCGCGCGGCGCGCGTCGGCCGTCTCGTCCTGCGTGCCGGCGGGAAAACCGATCGTGAAGGCGCGCACGGGGCCGCGGCGCCGCATGAGGCCGACCACCGCGCTCGAATCGATGCCGCCGCTCAGGAACGCCCCGACCGGCACATCGCTCACGAGGCGGATCCTCACGGCATCGTCGAGCAGCGCGCGCAGCTCCTCGAGCCACGCGCCCGCCTCGCAGGGCCGCGTGTCCTCCGGCAGGCTCCAGTAGCGCCCCGTCCTGAGCCCGTGCTCGTCGAAGCTGCCCCATGTGCCGGCGGGAAGCTGCTCGATGCCGCGCCAGATCGTCCGGTCGCACGGCACGTAGCCGTAGGTGAGGAAATCGTCGAGCGCCGCCGGGTCGATCTCGGCCGGGGCGAGCGCGCGCAGCGGCGCGATCTCGGAGGCGAGGTGGAGCGTCCGCCCGATCCGGCGCAGGTAGAGCGGCTTCTTCCCCAGCCGATCGCGCGCGAAGAAGAGCCGCCGCGCGCGGCCGTCCCAGATCGCGAACGCGAAGGCGCCGTTCAGATGCGACGGGGTCTCCTCGCCCGCCTCCTCGTAGAGGTGCAGGATGACTTCCGTGTCCGTCGCGGTCGCGAACTTGTGCCCGCGCGCCTCGAGGCCCGGCCGCAGGTCGCGGAAGTTGTAGGCCTCGCCGTTGTAGGCGATGACGCAGGTCCCGTCCTCGTTCGCGATGGGCTGCCTGCCGGTCGCAAGGTCGATGATGCTGAGCCGCCGGTGGCCGAGCGCCACCCCGGGGCCGTGGAAGAAACCCTCCTCGTCGGGCCCGCGATGCGCAAGCAGCCGCGTCAGCGCGGCGACGCGCGCGCGGTCGATCGGCGCATCATCGAGAGAGCGCTCGCCGTAGATGCCGCACATGGAGCCTATTATGGGAAGGATCGCGGCGCGAGGCCAGAGAGGAATGCCGCCGCACGGGCTTCCTCGGTTGCCGCCCGGCCTCCGCCGTGGCATCCTATCAGCCTGGCAGCGAGCGGGGCCGGCGGGCGGTTCCGCGACTGCGCAGGGAGCGGCATGGCGATCAGACTGCGGCGGTTCCTGGCCGACGGCGCCTCGGTGCAGCCCAGGGCGACTGTGGTGATCCCCACGCGGGCGGGCGACCGCAACGGGCGGCTCGCGCGCCTCGAGGCGGACCTGGCGCGCCAGCGCTTTCGGGACTTCGAGGTCATCGAGATCATCGGCGACGATCGGCAGGGCCGCGCGATCAACCGCGCGGCCGGGCTCGCGCGCGGCGCGTTCCTCATCACGCTCGATGACGACAGCGAGCTTCACCAGCGCGAGACGTTCGGCCGCCTGCTTGCCGCCATGGAGGCCGACCCGGCGATCGGCATCGCGGGAACGAGCACGCTGCCGGAGCCGCGCGCATCGGCGTTTCAGCGCCTGGCGGTCACGGAAGTGCCGCGGCGCTATTTCCCGCTCGTGCGCGCGACGGTCGACTCCGACATGGTGCAGCACCCGTGCATGGCGATGCGGCGCGACGTCTTCCTCGCCCTCGGCGGCGAGGACGAGGAGCTGATCCGCGGCCTCGATCCGCTCCTGCGGCACAAGTTCCGCGGCGCGGGGTACCGCGTCGCGATCGTCGCCGGCACGTGGATCAGCCATCCGCTCCCCGAGGACCTGGGCTCGATCGCGCGGCTGTACTTCAGGAACGGCCGCGGGAGCGCGTTCGCGCAGCGCACGCATCCCGAGCGCGTGTACGAGCTCACGAACGGTCTGGAGGGCGCGCGCGGCAGGCCGTTCGCGCCCACGCGGCCGCGCTGGTTCCGCGCGCTCAGGTACGCCGGCCGCGTGTATCTCGCCGTGCTGGGCTGCAGGATCGTGCGCCTCACGGCCGACGTCGCGTACGCGGCAGGCTACGCGTGGGAGCTCTGGACGGCCGCGCGGGCGCGGCGCGCCGGACGCGGCCCATGATCGTCGCGATCGACGGCACCGACTGGCTGTACGGCGAGCGCGCCATCAGGCGGCACGTCGCGAATCTCGTCGGGCTCGCCGGTTCCTTCGGCGAGGACATCGACTACCGGGTGTTCATCACGCGCTTCCGTCCGAGCCCCCACGGCGACCCGCCGCGCTCCCGACCGCGCGTGGCGGTGACCACCTGCTGGTGCCCCCCGCGCCTGTTCGGCGCGCTCAATCAGAGATGGGACCTCTTCTCCGTGGATCGCTTCACGGGGCCTGCCGACATCTTCCATGCGGCCGGCGTGGGGCTTCTCCGCTGCCGCGCCCGCGAGTACATCGCCACGGCGGCCGGCCTGGCCGTGTTCGCTCGGCCCGATCTGCTCCCGCCCGCATACGCGGCCCAGGCCCGCACGCGCATTCTCCGGGCCCTGCCGCACGTGACGCACTTCATCGCCGTCTCGGAGACGACGCGGCGCGAGGTCATCGAGCTCCTCCGGGTCCCGCCCGAGCGCGTGACCGCGATCCCCCTCGGCGTCGACCCCGAGTTCAGGCCCGTTGACTCCGAGGCCGCCGCGGCCGCCCTGCGCGCGCGCGCGCCGCTCCCGCGCCCGTACGTCCTGTACGTGGGCGGCATCCAGAAGAACAAGAACATCGCCGGCCTGGTGCGCGCGTTCGCGCTGGCGGCGCGCACGGCGCTCGCGCGGCACAGCCTCGTCCTCGTCGGGCCGACGGGCTGGCTGGATGACGAGATCAGGGGCGCCATCGCCGCCGCGGACCTCGGCGACCGCATTCTGCTCGCCGGGCCGCACGCGGGCGAGGACCTCGTGCGCTTTTACGCGGCGGCGCATCTGTTCGTCTTCCCGACGTTCTACGAGGGCTGGACCTCGCCCCCCCTGGAGGCGATGGCCTGCGGAATCCCCGTCGTGGCCTCGAACGCCTCATCGGTTCCCGAGACCGTGGGCGACGCGGCCGTGCTCGTCGATCCGAACGACCCGGCCGACATCGCGCGCGGCATGTGCCGCGCGGCGGAGGATGCGGCACTCAGGGAGTCGCTCCGGGCCAAGGGTTTCGCCAGGGCGGCGCGGTTCACGTGGGAGCGGACGGTCCGGAGCACGGTCGACCTGTACCTGCGGCTCGGGGCGGGGTGAGCGGCGCGCGCGGATCGTCCCTACGGCACGCAGCGGAAACCCTGCGCCCGGAAATGGGAGTCGAAGGCGAAGCACCGCTCCATGTGCATGCGCCGCATGACCAGGAACGCCGCGCAATCCACGAGACTCAGGTCGCGCGAGCGGGCCGACAGCACGGAGGCCATCGCCGCGCCGTGTTCTTCCTCGCCGATCCAGACAACCGTGAGCACGGGCACGATATCCTGCGCCAGCGTCCGCACCGCATCCAGGCCGAGGCGGTGCTGCAGAAGGGCGGCCGTCTCCAGGAGCACGTAGTTCGTCGTCACGAGGGCTTCTTCGCCCGCGAGCAGACCGTGCCACGCCGCGGCCGCCTTCCGGTGGCATGCATCCGCGGCATCGAGCGCGGCATACAGCCCCGAGGTATCGACGAAGACGCTCATCGGCCGAACGCCTCCGCGAGGTACCGATCGTGCCGGCGCGCCACATCCTTCCTGCCGGAACGAAAACGCCCCGCCGCCGCGGCCGCGCGCGCGCGGAGCTCCTTCGCGGGAACGACGCCCGCCTGGCGGATGACGCACTCGATCCCCTGCCGCACGAGCTCGGCCATCGACGCGCCCCGCGCCTCGCTCAGCTTCCGCAGGGACGCGGCCTGCTCCTCGGTGATCTGGATCTGGGTTCGCACCACGGCTGGTACCTCCATGCGTACACTTATGCCGTCATGATAACATCTTCGGAAACGCGGCGCAACCTCGGGGGCGCGCGCCGATCACTTCCGCCGGCGCTTCCACCACCACCACAGCAGCCCCAGGGTGATGGGGCCGAGCGCCGCCGTGACGATCATGAAGAACGGCGCGAGCCCCTCCTGCTGCGCGACGGGGAGCCTCACGTTCATGGAGAAGAGCCCGCACACCAGCGGCGGCCACATGACCGCGAGCATCAGGATCGTCAGGGTGCGCATCATGAGGTTGAGGTTGTTGTTGACGATCGAGGCCCGCGCATCCATCATGCCCGCGAGAATGTCGGAGTAGATGCGCGTCTGCTCGTAGCACTGCTTGTTCTCGATGGCGAGGTCGTCGATGAACTCGACGTGCTCCTTGGTGAAGCCGCGCGTCACGGGGTTGTTGGCGTTGATGCGCACCCGCTCGATGAGGGAGCCGTTGGCCTGGATCGCGTTGAGGTAGTAGACCAGGCTCTTCTCGAGCATGAACATGTGGATGAGGTTGCGGTTCTCCATGGAGGTCGTGATCTGCGTCTCGAGCTCCTCGGAGATCATGTTGATGACGCGCAGGTGCTCGATGAAGTGCACGACGCTGCGGTAGATCAGCTTGAGGACCAGGTCCCTGAGGCTCTGGATGCGCGCGAACGCCTTCCCGTCGAAGAGCGGCAGGTCCTCGGCCTCGATGACGATGAGGCGCTGGTCGTACAGGAAGGCGCCCACGGAGTGGATCTTGAAGTGAAACCTGTCCTCGGCCGAGTAGCGCTTCGGGCGCTTGAAGACGAGCGCCACGTGATCGGGCTCTTCCTCGACGCGCGCCAGCTCGTCGGGGTCCAGCGAGGACTGCAGGTTGTGCTCGTCGATCTTGTGGACGTCGATGAGATCCCGGCGCTCGGCCTCGCTGGGGCTGATGTAGACGAACACCTGCCCATCGGCGGGGCCGCATTCCATCAGCTTCTGTTCGACGATCTTAAGGCATCGCAGCATGACCGCGCATCCCGGCCGCGCCGCACCGCGCGCGCCGTCGCATC
The DNA here is from genome assembly GCA_041308205.1 of Planctomycetota bacterium. GTDB lineage: Bacteria > Planctomycetota > UBA8108 > UBA8890 > UBA8898 > UBA8898. The sequence continues at coordinate 5,771 of JBFZCA010000298.1, forward strand.
GCCGGAGGGCCGATAACATCCCGGACCGTATTCCGCGGACGGACCTCGCGGCGGCGAACTCCCGACATTACCATGTATCGGACCGATGCGCAATCCGCCTTTTCGGTCGGCGTCCCGGAAAGACGGAAGGACGATGCCGCGAAGGCACCAAGGACCGGCGGTGCCCCCCACGCGCTCGGAATGCACCCGAGACCCTTCGTGTCTTCGTGGCTATCTCGTCTTCCCCGACGCGCCTCGCGAAGACGCTAGTACTGGACCAGGCTCCCCTCCCGCCGCGCGCGCTGCACCGCGGCCGCGAAGAGGAGCAGGCTCGCGGGCGCCATGACGGCGATGAAGAGGAGCAGGTTCCCGAGCAGCGGCGCGATCTCGCCGGCGCCGGCGCCGGCCAGGAAGAGCTCCCTGAGGGCCTTGACCGCGTGCGTGATGGGGAGGAGCGCGGCGCAGGCCTGGAACGGCGGCGGGAGCACCTCGACCGGAAAGATGACGCCGCCCAGGAAGTAGCTCGCCGTGCCGAAGAACATCGCCACGGGGTTGCCCTGCTTGAACCGCATGGTGAACGCCGCCCCCAGGATGCCGACGAGGAGGAAGGCGGCGAAGGTCAGGCCGAGCACCGCGAGGGCCCAGCTCCAGGCAGCGAGATCCGGCCTGAAATCGAGGAACGCGCAGCCCGCGCCGAGCAGCGCGCAGCAGGTCCCGAGCGCCGTCGTGAAGGCCCAGAGCGAGTTGCCGAGGAGCACCGTGTAGATCGACGTCGGCGTGCAGAGGAGCGCCTCGAGCGTCCCCTCGACCTGCGCCGCCCGCACATCGCGCGAGAGCGCGTGGAGCCCCACCGACACGAAGCTCGAGACGGCAATGCCGATGAGGACGTACGGGAAATACTCTCCGCCGTAGCGCTCCAGCCCCGGCGCGATGGCGCCGCTGAAGGTCAGCCCGAGGAAGTAGAACATGAGGAGCGAGACAAGGAGCGCCCCCGCCCTGAGCGCGATCGCGAAGCGGTAGCTCGCCGCGATCAGGAAATCGCGCGTGACGAACGCGAGCAGCTTCACGGCGATCGCCCTCCCGTGAGGCCGGCGAAGACATCGAGGAGCGCGGGCTCGACGGGCCGGACGCCGATGAGCTTCCCGCCCGCGGCGACCGCCGCCTCGACCAGCAGGGGGATCTCCGCGGCGTCGGGCACCTCGAGCAGCACCGTCAGGCCGTCGCCCTCGATGCGCTGCCCGAGCCCCTCCTCCCAGCCCGGCCGCGGCGCGTGCGCAAAACGGAATTCGACGCGCGGCGCGCGATGCAGGAGCGCCCGCAGCGCCTCCGGCGGCCCGGCCGCGAGCACGCGCCCCTCGTGCAGGACGACGAGCCGGTCCGCAAGCTCCTCGGCCTCGCCGAGGTCGTGCGTCGCCAGCAGCACGGTCGCCCTCTCCGGGGCGGCGCAGCGCGCGCGCAGGAGCTGCCTGACCCGCGCGCGCGCGAGCGCATCGAGGTGCACCGTCGGTTCATCGAGAATCAGGAATTCGGGCGCGCCGAGCAGCGCGCGCGCGAGAATCAGCTTCTGCTTCATGCCCGCCGAGTACAGGCGAAACGGCGTGTCGGCCGCGTCGCCGAGCTCGAGCTCGGCGAGCGCCGCGGCGACGCGGTCACGCCGCGCCGCGCCGCGCATGCCGTGGAGCGCCGCGAAGAAGTCCAGATTCCGGCGCCCCGTGAGCCGGGCGTAGAACGAGCGCTCGTTCGAGGTCGCGAAACCGATGGCCGCGCGCAGGCGCGGAGGCACATCGGCGAACGTCTCGCCCCGCAGCGCCACCGTCCCCGCATCGGGCGCGATGAGCCCCGCGAGAATCTTGAGCAGCGTGGTCTTGCCGGCGCCGTTCGGGCCGAGAAGGCAGGTCACGGCGCCGGCGGGGCACGCGAAGGACACGTCCGCGAGCGCGCGCGTCGCCGCCGGGCGCCGCCAGGGAACCACCGCGGGCACGCGGTATTGCTTGACGATATGCGCAATCTCGATGCCGTCACGCATCTGCCGCGCTCCCATCGTTGCCGCGCCGCGCGGCCGCAAGCCCCCCGAACGTGCCCGCCTTGAGGAGCGCGCAGCACAGCGCCGCGCCCGTCATGCCCATGCTCGGCAGGAGGACGAGCCCCGTCACGAGCGCCCCCGCGCAGGCGCCGAGGTGATCGGCGCCGTCGGTAAGCGCCGCGACCCGTCCGCTCCGCGAGTTCTCCTCGCGCAGATAGACGTTGGCGGCGCTGAACTCGAAGCCCGTGACGGCGCCCAGAACGCCGTTCCACAGGTAGAGCTCGATCTCGGCCGCGGCGGCGAGGTTCATCGCCGTCTCGCGCATGACATCCGCGGCCGTGAAGATCACGAGCGGCGTCGCCAGCGCCGCGGCGCAGGCCGCCGCTTCCGCGAGGAGCAGCGCCGCGCGGCCGCGCCGCACGCGCCGT
>JBFZCA010000299.1:0-4021 GCA_041308205.1 Planctomycetota bacterium
TGGCTTTCTGGAGCGCCTCGGTGTCGTCCGCCTTCCCGTCGCCCTTCGCGCCGAACTCCGACCGGAGGTCGATCACCGCAGGGTCCCGGGGGAAGGCGATCTCGGTCCTGTCCGCCGCCATCGCGCGCGGGCAAACGATACAGCACGCGCCGATCGCGCAGAGCGCGGCGATGCAACAGGCGATTCGCATGGTCGTCGTCCTTTCGTTCACCAGCCGGGCGCGGGGCGGATCCTGGCGGCGAGGCCCCGCGGGCCGACCACGTAGATCGGGCTCTCGCCGAGCGGGACGGGAAGGCTCCCCGTGCGGACCGGATCGAAGGGCACGAAGCGCCGCGTCCCGAAGATGTCGAAGAAGGCGAGCCCCTTCTCGTTGTTGATGCGGACGTAGGCGTAGGGCGACGGGCTCCAGGCGACGATCGTGTCCTCTCCCGCGGCCTCATCGGTGAAGACCACGGCGTAGACCTCGGGGCCGAGCGCGTCGTTCCGGACCCAGCGCTTGCCTTCCAGGAGCCGGGTCATCACGGCGAAGGCGTGGTAGGCGTACTTCGGCGAGAGATCGGTGCGTACGAGGCCCACCATGTCCGCCTGGTCGAACTGCCGCGTGCCGCCGTCCTTGAGGGTCCACCAGAAGACCTTCTCGATCCGGCGCGAGGCGATGGCGAGCACGTGGAAGCGAACGAGGAGATCCGCCTGCCTGAGCTCCGACGTGCCGTACGGGTGGATGTGGGAGTTCCAGCAGATCTCGGTGATCCAGCACGGCTTCGGCGTCCCGAACTTCGCCATCGCCTTGACGAGTTCCTCGGTCTGCTCGAGGAACGTCATGCGGACGAGCGGATACTCGGCGGTGAGGTCGTGCTTGTGCCAGCTCTTCACGTACTGATCGAGCTCCCACCAGTCGAGCTTCTCCTCGGGCGCCGAGGGCGGCCGGTAGGGATGGAAGCACGCGACATCGAAGCAGTCGTAGGGAACGAGCGCGAGGATCTTCTCGGCCCAGAGGACATCGCAGAACGCCATGTTGAGGCCCAGGACGCGGGCCTTCGGGTTCGCCTCGTGGATCGCCTTCCCGCCGGCGGCCAGGAGCCGCGCGTACTCTTCGGGCTTGCCCTGCCAGAAGCCGCCGTTCGGCTCGTTCCAGATCTGCCAGACGTCGACCGTGCCGGCGAAGCGCGCGGCGGCGGCGCGCGCGAACGCGGCATAGGCCTCGGCGCCCTCGGGCGTGCGCGGGTCGTGGAAAGGCGGCGCGTAGGCGAGGTTGCCGAAGAGGAGCAGGCCGCGCTTCCGGCTCTCGGCCGCGAGCCGCTCGTACGGCGCGAAATCGTAGGTCCCCTTCTCTCGCTCGATCCGGCGCCACGTGAAGTCCTGCCGCCCCCACTTGATGCCCGCCTGCTGCATGAGATCGAGGCGGGCCTCGAGGTCGGGCGCGTCCGGCCGCAGGGCCGTGTTGATGCCGAAGGGCGAATCGGGCAGGAGCGCATCGGCGAAGCGGTGCGGCGCGAGCGCCACGGTGACGGTGTTCGTTGCCGGCGAGGTGTCGCCCGCCGCCGCCGGCAGCCAGGCGGCGAGCAACAAGAACACGGGAATGCCGCACCGCAGACTTGCCATGCGCCGGTCCTCCTTACCGCCGCCGCGCATCCGGCGGCAGCGTCAACGAAACGTCGTGGCGCCGCATGCCGGTTCTCTCGCCGCAAGCTGCCGAGATCCGCTCTCGGCGGCCGAGGAATCCGCGACGATCATCGGTCGCGCCTCATGCGCGCGAGATCTCCCGTCCACTTCAGCTTGCCGCGGAAGCGCCGGATGGCGGCCTGACGCTTCACCTGCACAAGCTGCCGAGAGCCCCCCGTACCGTCCGGCTCGTGTGCGCCTTCGCCGGTGCTCAAGGGCGCGGGGTACGTTTTCCCGGCTGCGATGTGCGGTTGACGACCGGGCGCGAAGAATCCGCCTGGAGCGATTTCAACCGATCGAAGAGCCGGCGAAGGTCGCGGCCGCATTCTTCGGCAAGCTGATCCTTGACGGCCCAGAGCTCGCGCAGGATCTCATCCGCCATTGTCCGGATCTCCCATCAATTCCTCGGGCGTGCAGATTTCAGGGCATCGATACCCTTGCACGGCGCAGACCGACCTCACCAGCGGTTTCGTCTCGGCATTGTCGATGTGCCTGCAGTTCCACGTGAGGAGATAGTCGAGGTCGTGCACCGCAGCCAGCGCAATGTGAGCCGCATCATCCTGCGCGCACGGCGGCAACGCGCCGGAATCGATCAATTGCGCGGCTAGCTCGTACGCGACCGGCACGACTTCGAGGCTCGGTACGCCCGCGAGGGCCTCCAGACGCTTTTCCGCAGCCTCCGCGTCCCCTCGGCCGGCCTCTTCAATGACGAGCGGAGAAACGAAGAGCTCGTAGCGGCCCCTGCGTACGTTCCACCATTCCCGCGTGATCTGCCGGTGGGCCGCCGCCACGAGATCGCGTGTCGGCTTGGCCGTCAAATAACTGACGACCGATGTCTCGATGTACACGGTCTTCATATCACCCATAGTATAGCACGGCACGCGTGCAGCTCCTCGAACGCCTTTGTATGAACGCAGGCGACTATGCACCGTGCCCTTCTCGCGTTCAATTCGGCGACGTTACGCGCTCACCGCCCTACCCTCGCTTCGGGACATGCCCGCGGGCCGCCGACGGGGGACGAGAATCGCACACCGGCCGACACAAGGGCCTGATTCCGGTGTTCTTATAGAGTAACATGGGTATCGGGGCGGGTGTGCCGGATTCGCCGGCCGCGGTTGTGACACGGCCGGGTTCGAAGCCGCCGCCCGAGCGACGAACCGCCGGCCGGAGAGTCCGAGGCGATGGCCGCGCGGAAGAGGAACGCCGGACAAGGAGGCGCGACGATGGGACGGTCTGCTCGTTCGTTCACGCTGGGTGTGGGATTGCTGGTCGCCGTCATGATGCAGACGGCGGCGGCGCAGGACTGGCCGCAGTGGCGCGGCCCGAACAGGGACGCCAAGCAGGCGAGCTTCACCGCGCCGGCGAGCTGGCCGGCTGCCTTGACGCAGAAGTGGAAGGTCGCCGTCGGAGAGGGCGTCGCCACGCCGTGCCTGGTCGGCGACAAGCTGTACGTCTTCGCCCGCGAGGGCGGCGACGAGGTCGTGCGCTGCATCGAGGCGGCGACCGGAAAAGAGGTCTGGCAGCAGAAGTACGCGGCCGAGCCCGTAGGCGGTCCGGCCCGCAGCTTCTCCGGGCCCCGCAGCTCGCCGGCCGTTGCGGACGGCAAGGTCGTCACGCTCGGCGTCGAGGGTGTCCTGAGCTGTTACGACACGGCCGGCAAACTCCTCTGGCGGCACGACGAGCTCAAGGGAAAAGTGCCGCGTTTCTCGACCTCGAGCTCGCCGATCGTCGTCGACGGCCTCTGCATCGCGCAGCTCGGCGCGCCGGACGCAGGCGGCATCGTGGCGTACGACCTGGCGGCCGGCAAGGAAGCCTGGAAGTGGATGGGCAGCGGCCCCGCGTACGGATCGCCCGTGGCGGCGACCGTGGGCGGCGCGAAGGCGATCGTCACGCCGACGAACGACAGCCTCGTCGCGCTGGACCCGGCCAAGGGGAGCCTCCTCTGGCAGATCCCGTACACGCAGGGAAGGTACAACGCCGCGACGCCAATTCTCGACGGCGAGCAGCTTATCTTCGCCGGGCCCGAGCGCGGGTTCACGGCCGCGAAGCTCGCAGTCCAGGACGGGAAGATCTCGATGCAGGAGCTCTGGAAGAACGCCGACAACTCGGTCCAGTTCAACACGCCGGTCCTGAAAGACGGCCTCCTCTACGGGCTCTCGACCACGAACAGCGTCTTCTGCGTCGATGCGAAGAGCGGCGCGACCGCCTGGAGCTCCCCGCTGGCGCCATCGGCGGGCGGCGCCGCCGCCGGCGCTCCGCAGGGGCCCCTGCCGGCATGGCAGGCGCTGGAAGCCTACAAGGAGCCCGACGACGTCCCGGCAAGGCTGCGGGCCGACTTCGAGGCGCTGCGGGGCGAGGT
>JBFZCA010000300.1:0-15506 GCA_041308205.1 Planctomycetota bacterium
AACCGGCCGCACCGGAATTGCCCGTGCCCGCGCCTTCTCAGGCGGCGGCGCCCCAACCGACAACAGAGCCGCCCCCGCCGGCAACAACGCCCGATGCCATGCCGCTCGAGCCCGAGATCGCGCAGCCCGCGATCGTGCAGCCGGAACCTGCAGCGCCCGAGATCGCGCAACCCGAGCCCGCGCAGCCGGAACCCGCAGCGCCCGAGATCGCACAACCCGCGGTCGTGCAGCCGGAACCTGCACAACCCGAACCCGCGCAGCCGGAACCCGCAACGCCCGAGATCGCGCAACCCGAGCCCGCGCCGCCGGAACCCGCACAACCCGAGATCGCGCAACCCGAGCCCGCCGCCGAACCCCCGCTGGCCGTTCGAACGACGGGTACCGTGCGTGCCGGGGCGCAGCTCAACGTCCAGGTCGAGAACCTTCCCGCCCTCACCTGGCAGGTTGCGCTTCTCTGGCGACCCACGTCCGCCGATGCCTGGACCAAGACCGACGCGCACCTTCAGCGCGACTTCTTCGCGTGGACCAGCCCTGCCGGCGACACGCAGCAGGGACAGCTCCGCGTCGAGGTCATGGGCACGGGGGGCAGTCTCATCGCGTCGGCCGAGACCGGCCCGGTGATCGTCGACGGCACGCCGCCCGTGATCCAGATCGAGACCATGGCCGCGCCCGATCCCCGCCAGTGTGCGGTGCGCGCCGCCTCGCAGGATGCGGGCGCCGGCGTCGAATGGGTGAACCTCTTCATCACGCGCGACGGCGGACAATCCTGGACGAGCGGCGCCGTGAAAATGGATTCCGCCGTCGACATGAGCCTGCCGCGCCAGGAGCAGGCCATCGGGTTCTTCGCGCAGGCGCAGGACAAGGTCGGCAACCGCAGCGCGGCCCCGCGCACCGGCACGCCGCCGCAGCTTGTCGTCGGCCCCCGGCCCGCGCTCGGCATCGTGCTCAACGAGCTGACCCATCACGTCGTCAAGGGCGGCGAACGCGCGCTCCTGACGTGGAGCATCACGGGCGAGTACGCCGACGACTGCGCGGCGACGCTCCAGATGCAGAGGGACGCCGGCGGCCCGTGGGAGCGCGTCGATGCGGTGGGCCTTGCCCTCAAGCACGCGGACTGGGATGCCCCCGCGGAGACCGTCCCGAGCGTGAGTCTGCGCGTTCTCGTCAGCTTCCCCGGCGGCACGACGCTCGCATCCAACACGATCGGCCCCTACGCGGTCGTCGCGGAGCCTCCGACGCTGGTCATCGGCGGCGGAGAGTTCTTCGCATCGCACATGGCCGCCATCCCCGTCGCCGAGATGCAGACGGGGCCGGCCGAGCTTGCCCGCGTCATCATGTACGTGCGGCCGGAGGGCCGGCACGATTGGACGCCCCGAGAGGCGCGGTACGCCGCCGGCGTCGTGACCATGAACACGGCCGACCTCGCCGAGCAGACCTACGACCTCTACGCGGCCGCCGAGGACCTTTGCGGCAACGCCGTGCCCGCCCCGCAGGCGACGGCGGAGCCTCACGCCACGCTCACGGTCAACCGCACGCCTCCGCGCGCCAAGCTGAAGCTCAACCCCCCGTACTACGAGGGCATCGCGGGAGCGCTCGACGTCGCGCTTTCCGCGCCCGCGCGCGTCTTCATCACGGTGCGCGAGGACGGCGGCGTGTCCGAACACGCCGTGCTCGAACGCGACCTGCAATCGGGATCCACCACGCTCCCCTTCCGCCCGGCGCCCGGTTTTCGCAGCGGCACGCTGAGCCTCAAGGCGCAGGACAAGGCCGGCAACCGCGCCGAGAGCGCGGCGTATTTCGTGAACGCCGGGGAGACGCTGAAATTCGAGTCTCCCGTCGATCAGGCCCAACTGGCTCCCGGCGCCGCCGTCCCCGTCAAGTGGTGGATCCGCCAGGCGTTGCTCGACGAGCGCCCCGTCATCGATCTGTGGTGGCTCCCGGGTCCCGGCGCGGTGCGCGAGAGCATCGCGCGCGACCTTCCGCCGGAGAGACCGTTCTCCTGGCTCGTGCCCGACCGGCCCGGCCCCGGACAGTCCCTGCGCATCGAGGCGCGCGTCGGCGACGTCGTGCGCGCCTGCGCCGCCATGTCCGCGACCTTCGCCATCGCGTCGCCGCACAGCGCGCTCGCGCCCGCGGCCGTGAAGGCGCCTTCCGTGAACCCCGACTCCGACGAGTTCGCCCTCGCGGGCCACGTCTGCCTGGACGACCTCGAGAAGGCCCTCGCCGCGAAGAACATGGAAAAGGTCAACAACTTCCGCCTCCACGCCGGCAACCGTTTCCGGCAGGCGCTGGGTCTGGATGCCGGCAACGCCAACGCCTGGTGGGGCATGGCGCGCATGTGCACCGCGCCGATCAGCGAGGTCGAGGAGCTCGACAAGGCCGAGGAGTACCTGGCCAAGGCGGTCGCCGCCAACCCGCGGCACTACGAGGCCCTCGTGTTCCTCGGGGCCTGCAGGATCAAGCTGCACAAGCACCAGGAGGCCGAGAACTCGCTCACGCTGGCCCTCAACCTGCGCGACAGTCCGATCGTCAGGTACAATCTCGGCATCGCGCTGCTCAGGCAGCGGAAGCACGCGCTGGCGCTGGCCGAGTTCCAGCGCGCCGTGCAGGGCCCGGCGCCCATTCGGGCCGCGTACCTCGCCATCGTCGAGTGCCACGTCGCGCAGAAGGAGTTCGTCAAGGCGCGCGATGCCTACGTCGAGGCGCTGGCGAAGGGCGCCGTGCCCGACGAGCGCAGGCAGCGCATCCTGGATCTCATCGACGACGGCCTCAAGACGCAGCCGTAGCCGTAGCCGCCCGCGCGCGGCGAGGAGAAAAGAAGGTGAGGAGCGAGCTGCCGCGCATCGAAGCCGCGTGGACCTGCCCGCGGGGCGATGCGTGCCTCGAACGCGAGATCGTCGCCTCCCTGCGGTGCTCGCCCGTGCTGGCGCGGCTGCTCTGGAACCGCGGCGTGCGCAGCCCCGCGGAGGCCGAGCGCTTCCTCGACGTCAAGCTCACGAATCTCGTCCCGCCCGAGGCGTTCAACGACATGGAACGCGCCGTGGCGCGGATCCGCGACGCCCTCAAGCGGCGCGAGAAGATCGCCGTGTTCGGCGACTACGATGTCGACGGCGTGTCCGCGACCGCCATCCTGATGCTCTTCTTCAATCACCTCGGCGCGCAGGCGCAGGCGTTCCTTCCCCACCGCGTCAAGGAGGGCTACGGCTTGTCGCGCGACGGCGTCGAGCGCATGCACGCCTGGGGCGCTCGCCTGGTCATCACGGTCGACAACGGCATCGGCTGCGGGGAGCAGATCGCGTACGGCCGCGGCCTCGGCATGGACTTCGTCGTCACCGATCACCACGAGGCCGGCGGCCGGGCGCCCGTCGGAGTTCCCATCCTCAACCCCAAGGCGCCCGGCGAGCGCTATCCGTTCCGCGACCTCTCCGGCGCCGGCGTCGCGTTCAAGCTCATGTGGGCGCTCGCGCGCGAGCTTTCCGGGCAGGCCAAGGTCTCCGAGTCCTTTCGAACGCTGCTCCTGCGCTCGATCGCGCTGGCCTGCCTCGGCACGGTGTCGGACGTCGTGCCGCTCCTGGGAGAGAACCGCATCATCACCCACCACGGCCTCAGGATCCTGCGCGAACACGAGAACGCGGGCCTGAAGGCGCTGCGCGCCAGCGCCTGCGGCGCCGACTCCGCCCTCAGGACGCACGACGTCGCCTTCCGCCTCGGACCGCGGCTCAACGCGGCCGGCAGGCTGGGAGACCCGGGCCGAGCCCTCGAGCTGCTCATGACCGACGACCCGAGCCGGGCGGCGGCGCTGGCGCTGGAGCTCGACAAGGAGAACGACCGCCGCCGGCGCATCGAGGAGCGGATCATCACCCAGGCGCGCTCCGCGGCCATCGAGGCGCACCTCGGCGAGGCGCCGTGCATCGTGCTCGCCAGCCCCGAATGGCATGTCGGCGTCATCGGCATCGCCGCCGCGCGCATCGCCGAGGAATTCGCCCGGCCGACGGTGCTCATCGCGCTCGAGGGCGACTCCGGGCGGGGGTCGGGACGCACCGCCGGCGGCGTCCCGCTCCACGAGGTCATCGACGCGGCTCGCGGACTCCTCGACGAGTTCGGCGGCCATGCCGAGGCCTGCGGACTGCGCATCAAGGCCGCGCACATCGCGCCCTTCGCCGAGCGGCTCGGCGCCATCATCCGCGAGCGGTACCCGGTGCTCCGGGAAACCTTCACCGCCGATGCGGTCCTGCCGCCCGATCGCCTCACCCGCGCCATTCTCGCCGAGTGCGCCGGCCTCGCGCCGTTCGGCGAGGACAATCGGCCCCCCGTGTTCATCGCCGAGCACGTGGCGACCGTCGGCCAGGTCCAGCGAATGGGCCGCGCGGGAAACCACCTTGCGTTCTTCGTGCGCAGCGGCGATGTCGCCTACCGCACGGTGTATTTCGGCGGCGCCGCCGATGCCGGCCGCATCGCCGACACCCTCACCTTCGCGTACGAGCCCCGCATGAACACGTTCAACGGCGCCGGCGAGATCGAGCTCACCCTGAAGCGGATTCTCTGACCGGTCCGCGCGAGGCCGGCGGCGCCGGGACGCGCTCACGCATCCCGATGCCTGGCATCGAAGCCCTCGCCCGCGAGGATCGCCCGCGCGCGCTCGCTCTCGGCGCGGTCCTTGAACGCGAGCCTCAGCGTGCCGCCTTCGCCCTCGCGCACCTTCAACACCTCGATGTCCTGGATGTTGATGCCGGAGTCCGCCAGCGGGCACGCGATCCGCGCGATGATGCCGGGCCGGTCCTCGACCACCACCAGCAGCTCCGCCAGCGGCCGCAGGAAGCCCTTCGCATCGCGCGGAATCAGGGCCCGCGTGCGCGCGGCATGCTCGAACGCCTCGCCGAGCGCGCCGGCGTCAAGGTCGTCGGCGCAGGCGCCGAGCGCCTCGCTGAACGCCCGGAGCGTGCGCCCGATCGCGGGCAGGTTCGTCTCGATGATGTCCTTCCACACGCCGAACGGGCTCGATGCGATCCTGGTCATGTCCCTGAAGCCGCCCGCCGCGAGCTCGAGCGCGCGGCCCGCATCGATGCCCCCCACGAAATTGACCAGCGCGACCGCCAGGATGTGCGGCAGATGGCTCACGGCCGCGACGGTCCGATCGTGGACCTCGGCGTCCATGACGAGCACCCGCGCCCCGATCGACTCGAGCAGCGCCCCGAGGCTCCGGGTCGCGGCCTCCGGCGCACGGCGCGAGGGGCACAGCACGTAGTACGCGTTCTGGAAGAGAAAGGGATCCGCCGCGCCGATGCCGGCCTTCTCGGCCCCCGCCATGGGATGCCCGCCGATGAACGCCGCCTCGGGCGGCAGGAGCTCCTCGGCGCCCTCGAGGATGAGCGCCTTCGTGCTGCCGACATCGGTCACGATCGTGCCCGGCGCCAGCGTCGCGCGCGCAAGCCTGCCGATGAGCTCGATGATGCGGCGGATCGGCGTCGCCAGCACGATCACGTCGCACCCCGCGGCGGCCGTTTCCAGGTCCCGGTAGTCGTGGCCGCGGTCGATCGCGCCGACGTCCAGCGCCTCCGCGATCGTCTCCGGGCGGGACACGCCCACGACCTCGCGGACCTTGCCCGCCCTGCGCAGCGCCAGCCCGAGCGACCCGCCGATGAGCCCGACGCCCACGATGCATAGTGCCGGCGGCCGCGCATCCATCACGTGGCCCCCGCCGTGCGCGAATCCGCGGCGAAGTGCGCCCGGATGTACTCGATCGCGCTCTCGAGCGACGGCAGGATCTTCGTGCAGAACCGCACCATCCACGGGCTCGAGTCCTTGAACGAGTACGGGGAGAAGGCGATGACGAACTTGCCGAGGTCGTGGGCGGCGTAGAAGACCTCCATGGCGGTTCCGATGCTCGGCTTGGAGTAGTTGACGAGCAGCAGATCCGCGCTGCGCACGTCCTGAAGATCGAACTCGACGATCTCGTTCGCGCTGTCGACCTCGCGGTCCTTGAAGTTGCGCCGCATGGGATCCAGAAGCGCGAACTCTCCGGCCAGCGCCGCCGCGGCGACCTCGCGCCATTGCCGCGCCTCGCCGTCCTTCGCGTCCATGATGGGCCCGCAGAGATAGATCGTGAGCACCGCGTCGCTCTCCTTCCGCGCCGCGCGCCCGCGGCCCGCCCGCGGACCGCCGGGATGCGCACCGCAATCTTAACTGCGGGACGCACCTTTGCAAGCCGGGCGGCTGGTGCCTGCGCGGCGTTGATGCTACGATAGGCCTCCTGCGGAGGCGAACATGGAACACATGAAGTTCATCGTCTGCGTCCCTCCCGACGCCGAGGAGACCGTCCGCTACCTGTTCCGCGAATTCCCCTATGTGGAGACCGTCACGGACGACCCCCTGGCCGCCGCGTGCGACGCCCTCGTCGTCCCCCACAATTCCTTCGGATTCTTCGACAGCGGCTTCCGCCTCCGCGTGGCGGACGCGCTGGGGTTCGGCTTGCAGGACGAGCTCCGGCGCCGCATCGCCGAGGCGCACGACGGCGAGCTTCTCGTCGGCAATGCCGAGATCCTGCCGACGGGCCGGCCGGCGCCGCCCTACGTGATCGCGGCCCCCATCGCGCGCGCCGCGACCGCCCAGTTGAACGCCACCGTGAACATCTACCTCGCGGCGCGCGGCGTCATGGTCGCCGTCAGGAACAACCCCTCGCTCGGCATACGCACCATCGCGTTCCCCCTGCAGGCGCTGCTCGAGGGCGGCGTCACGGCGTACGCGGCCGCGCGCCAGGTCAGGTACGGCATCCGGGCCGTGTACCGGGACAAGCCGCGCCGCGTTGACAATCTCTCCAAGGCCATCCGCCGCGAGAAGGACCTCAAACGGCTCGAGAAGGAAGAGGAGTGAGGCCGCGGCGTCGCAGTGAGGAGCTTCCGACAGCATGCGACTGATCACATTCCTGTACGTCACGAACTTCATCACCGGCGCCATCGTCATGGTGGTCGAGCTTCTCGGCACGCGCTTCATGGCGCCCTGCTTCGGCACGGGGCTCTACGTCTGGACCGCGCTGATCACCGTGACGCTCGTGAGCCTCGCCCTCGGCTACCGCACGGGCGGGTGGCTTGCGGACCGCTTCCCCCGCGCCGACATGCTCTACGGCCTCATCTTCTCGGCCGGCGTCCTGCTGCTGCTCATCCTCCTCGCGCGGCGGCCGATTCTTCTCTGGGGCGTGCATCTCAGCCTCGCCTGGGGCGCGCTGGCGGCCGCGGCGATCCTGTTCGGCCCGCCGCTCTTCCTGCTCGGCATCGTGGCGCCGTTCAGCGTCAAGCTCTGCGCCGCGGAGCTCGGCCGCCTGGGCAGCATCGTCGGGCGGCTCTACGCGACCTCGACCATCGGGAGCTTCGTCGGGACCGTGAGCGCCGGCTTCCTCCTGTTGCCGAAATTCAACAACGTGACGACGCTGCTCATGTGCGCGGCGACGCTCGCCGTGCTCGCCGCCGTGTACTTCGCCTTCTTCCGCACGCGCGTGCTCCCGGCGTGCGGCGCCGCGGTCGTCCTCGGCATTGCGCTCCTCATCGCCTACCGCTCGGCCTCGACGCTGCCCGAAGGCACGTTGACCTCCCTCGTCGACTGGCATACGCGCGACCAGCGCAACGGCTTCTACGGAACGATCTCGGTCATCGACCTCGACACGCCGGTCAACGAGGACTGGCGCCGGCGTTATCTCCTGAACGACGGCCTCACCCAGGGAAGCTACGAGCCGGTCCGCAAGATACCCGCGGCCGTGTTCCCCTACGCGCTGTGCGATCTCGTGCTGCCGCACAAGCCGCGCCTCGAGCGCATCCTCGTCCTGGGCCTGGGCGCGGGCTTCGTGCCGCGAATGCTCAAGCCGCTCATCGCCCGCCCCGGCGACGACCCGGCGCGCACGCGCGCGAACTTCGTCGTCGTCGAGATCAACCCCGCGATGGTCGATGTCGCGGCCCGCTGGTTCGATTTTCCTCCCGACGAGTTCACCATCGTCATCGAGGATGCGCGCACCTGGGTCTCGGCCTACCGGGTCGGGCCGGACTCCCCGCCGTTCGATGCGATCATCGTGGACACGTTTCTGGGCGACAACACGCCGGGCCATCTCCTGACGCACGAGATGTTCGCCGAGCTCAAGCGCATCCTGGCGGCCGACGGCGCGCTCGCCATGAACGTGTTCGGCAGCATCCAGGGCGAGCGCTCGCGCCTGCTTGCGGCGCTCGTCCGTTCGCTCCGCGACGCGCGCGGCGGTCCGCCGCTGTTCCCGCACGTGCAGGTCTTCTCGCAGGAGGCCACGACGACCGCCCACAACGTCTACGTGCTCGCATCGGGCGACCCCGGCGCGCGGCGTCCGGACGGCATTCTGCGCGTCGTCGTGCCGCACCTCGACGCGCACGATCCCGCCGATGACTTCCACAAGGAGGCGGCCCGCTCGATGCGCGACCAGACGTCGCTGCTGGCCGGCGTGGACCGCGCGCCGCTGCTCACGGATGACTACGCCGTCGCCGATTATCTCGACGTCGCGGTCAAGGAGGAGATCCGCCGGAACATCGTGAAGAGCTGGGGGGAGATGCTCCTCGAGTGACGCCCCCTGCGCGCCCGGCGGCCGCGACCCGGAGCCTCGGCGCGCCGCGCGAGGCTATCGGGGCGGGCAGACGCACTCGCCGAGGCCGTCGTCGCTCGGATCGATGCCGTAGTCGGGAAACGGATACGCGGGCATCGACCCGCCGGCGAACAGGTACGTCAGGATGTAGATCGCATCGCCGATGTCGACGCTTGCCGAGTCGTTGGCATCGCTCGCATCGAGGCACGACGGCGTCGTCGCGCGGCCGAACAGGTAGCTCAGCGTGAAGATCGCATCGGCCAGGTCGACGGCCCGGTCGAAGTTGCCGTCGCCGCGCTTGAACAGGCACGCCGGCCGCGGCGCCGTCGTCGCGCTGCCGCCCGCGAGCGCCGGCCACACGCTCACGGCTCCCACGATGGTGAACACGTTGTCGATCGGCGGGCTGCCGAGGCCGTTGCGCAGCTCGAGGGGGGTGCGCACGCCGAGCGGCGCGCCGAACGCCACGCCGTATTCGAGGTACAGCAGCGCCTTCGCGCGCGGGGCGGCGGGCAGCACGCGGCCGTCGAACGGCGGATCGACGTCGATAATGATGCCGAACACGAGCTGCTTCTCGCCATCGGCGCCGTCCGTGATCGACTCCGCCACGAATTCGGGCTTCAGGGTCTCGAGGCTCGTGCCGGCAATCGATGCGTGCAGCCCCGTCAGGTACTCGTCCCGAAAGGCGACGGCGATCTGGCCGCCCTGGATCGGTTCGGGATGTTCGGCCAGGACCGGGTGGCGCACCAGGCCCTCCCCGGGCCATACCTTGATGTCCGGAATCGAGAGGCGGTTGCGCGATGCCGCGACCTCGACGCAGCTCGGCTGCACGGTTTGCGCGCTGCCGCCGGGTCCGATGACCGTCAGCGTCACCGTGTATTTCCCGGGAGCCGCGTACAGGTGCGTCGGATCGCGTTCGATGCTCGTGCTCCCGTCGCCGAACTCCCAGAGACGGCTCCGGATCGGCCCCGTGCTCTCGTCGGTGAACTTCACGGCGAGCGGCGCTTCGCCGAACGCCGGGTCGCGGGAGAAGGCGGCCTCGGGCGCCGGGATGTCGTTTCGGTACCACAGCGCGCCGTCGGCCGCCGCTGCCAGGTGGAAGAAGCCGGCGCCGTCGTACGCGCAGGTCGCCTCGGTTTCGACTGCGGTCGTCGCATCCAGGAGCTCCTCCGCGTCGAAGACCGCGGCGCGGTTCACTCTCCGGTACACATCGCCCTGGCGCACGTAGGTGCATGCCACGGCATCGTCCGGCAGCCTGCGGATGCACGGCACGCTCCCGCCGGACGCCACGAGCACCGGGACGCAGAAGGCGCTGCCCGCAAGCGTCGTATGCCAGACGCCGAGCTCGGTCGTAAAGACGATGTGCGGAACGTCGTTGACAGTCGCCGTGACGACGTCGTAGCCGGCATCCGCGGCGATGCCATCGGCGAGGAGCGCCGGCAGCGAGCCTTCCCGAACGTAGAAGAGGCCGCCGTCCCGCAGGAACAGCACGTGCAGCCGCGCGCTCTGGGGCGACAGATACGCCCTCGGCCTGGACGCGTTCTCGGCGAGCACGGCGGCGGGCTCTCCCCTGATGGCGTACATGACGCGCGACGCCGCGCCATCGGATTCCTCCCACACCACCCTGATGCCGCCCGCGGCATCGACCCAGATCGAGCCGCTGCTCTCCGAGACGCCGGCGGCGCTTGTCAGGCGCTGCGGCGCCTGGAACGGGCCGCCCTTGTTCGTTATGTAGTACAGCACCGCGCCGTCGGCCGAGCGCGCCTCGAACACCAGGTGAATGACTCCAAGCTGTCCGATCGCGATGGCCGGGTCGCGGCAGTCGCATCCCTCGACCGAGATTCTCTGGAGCGCCGCGAATCCGTCAAGCGAGATCCCGCAGAAAACCTGCATGCGCGCGGCCGCGTCCCCGCGGCCGTGAAAGACCAGGAAGGCGTTGCTGGCGCCATCGACCGCCATCCGCGCCCCTTCCGGCGCCAGTATCCCCGCGCCCACCTGCAGCGGCGGACACAGATCCCCGGCGGCGGCAACGGCCGTAAGCACGCTGAGACAGAGAATCGCTGCGCGCATCAAACCTGCAACCTCGCTCCGCCGGGCGCTGTGCCGGCACTATCGTTCAATTGTACGGGCGGATCGAGAGTCTCACAACTCGGCCGCCGGCCCGCACCCCGGCTCGCGTACCTATTCGGTGAACCCGTGGCCCTGCAGGCGCCGGCCGCAGCCGGCGTTTCCCCCCTTCCCCTGAAGGGGGGACGGAAGGGGGGTTGTTTCAGGGTGAGCAGGGACGCCGAGCGATTGCCGCCGTGGAGACCTCCCGTCCCCACCTCCATAGCGCCGGCAGAGCCGCAATTGCGCGACGGACGCGTTCATTGCACGTTTCGACGCACGGGTTCACCGAATATGTACCGGCTCGCCGGCAGGGCGGCGGACGGAAGCCGCGGTCGAGACCGGATTTATGTTGACGGCACCGGGTGTTCTGCTACAATACCGCGATCGCGGCGTCCCGCGCTCAGAGGAGTGAGAGAAAAGTGAGAGAAGTACCGGCGGCGAGGCAGCCGTTGCTGGCCGCGGTTCCGCTGTTCGCCCTGGCGGCGTGCGTCGCCGGGGTGTTCTTCACGCTGACCGCGCTGCTTCCCCCCCTGGCGCCCGACCTCGGAACCGGCGGCCGTGTTCCCGCGGCCGCACGCGTGCTTCCGTTTCTCGTTGCCCAGCCTTTCCTGACGTCGTTCGTGTGCTTGTGCGCGGGAGGGCTCGCGTACATCCTCGGCCCCCGCGCCTGTCCGTTGCGCATCACCGCCTGGTACCTCGCCGGCGCGTTCCTGTTCGCGCTCTGGATCGCGCTCCTGATCATCTTCCCCCAGACATGCTCCTACGTCGGCGGACCGCGTCCATGACGAACATCGAGCTCAAGGCCCGCACCCGGTCGCTCCGCGCCGATGCGCGCACGTGCCGGCGCATCGGCGCCCGCCGCGCCGCATGCGTGCGCCAGCGCGACACGTACTTCCGAACGCCGGCCGGGCGGCTCAAGCTCAGGGAGACCGCGGCGGGAAAAGCGGAGCTCATCGTCTATCTGCGGCCCGATACGCCGCGCGCCCGCGCGTGCCGCTATGCGATTCTACCCGTCGCCGATCCGGCGCCGCTGCGCCGGTTGCTCGGCGCGTGCCTGGGAACGCTGGGCGAGGTGCGCAAGACCCGCCGGGTCTGGCTGTGGCGCGGCGTGCGCATTCACCTGGACGATGTCCGGGGGCTGGGACCGCACATCGAGTTCGAGGCCGTGCTCGCGCGAGGGAAGACCCCGCGCCTGGGCCGCAGGCAACTTGCCTTTCTCTGCGATGCGTTCGGCATCCGCGCCGCCGATATCGCGCGCGGTTCGTACCTCGACCTGGGAGCATCCCGCACGTGCGCCGCTCGGGGCGGATTGCCTGTCGAACCCGGCGGCCGCAGTCTGAGGAAGTGAAGAGAGGCGTATGAAACCCCTGCATGACTACGCCGGCAGCGTCCGGCAACAGGCGCCCGATCGCCGTTCGTCCTGCGCCGTGCGTTCGCTGTGCGAAATCGACCTCGGAGCGATCGCGGAAAACCTCCGAGCCGTTCGCGGGCTCCTTGCGGCCGGCACCAAGGTGGCGGCCGTCGTCAAGGCCGATGCCTACGGTCACGGCGCGCGCAGGGTGGCCATGCACCTTCAGCGCCTGGGGATCGAATGGTTCGCCGTCGCGACCGTGGCCGAGGGCGTGGAGCTGCGCAGATACGGCATCACCGGACAGATCATCACGCTCAACGCGTTCATGCCGGCCGAGCTCGATCTGGCGGTCACGCACAGCATCACCGTGTCCATAGGAAGCGCGGCCGAGGCCGCCGTTCTGAACCAGATCGCGTTTCACCTCGGCAGGACCGCCAAGGCCCACATCGTCGTCGACACGGGCTTGAGCCGGGGAGGCTTCGCTCCCCAGGAGCTCGTCAACGCCCTCCCGGCCCTTCAGGCCCTGGATTCGGTCTTCTGCGAGGGCATGTGGACGCACTTCGCGTCGCTCAGATCGCTGCCGGACGCGCGCGCCAAGGTCGAGAGCTTCCGCGGCCTCGCCGGCCTCGCCCGCCGCTACCTGCCGCTGTCGTGCATCCACATGGCCGGCTCCGTCGCCACGGTGCGGCTCCGCGAGTCCCATTTCGACATGGTGCGGCCGGGCATCGCGCTCTACGGCTACCTGCCGCACACCGAGCACGCGCTGGACCTCAAGCCCGCCATGACCGTCACGGCGCCGCTCGTCGCGGTGCGGCGCTACCCCGCGGGCACGCCGCTGTCGTACGAGGGCCTCCACGTCCTGCCGCGCGATGCGAACATCGGCATCGTGCGCCACGGGTACGCGGAGGGGTACGACGTGCACCTCACGAACACGGGCCGCGTCACCATGTGCGACACGAGCTACCCGGTCGTGGGCCGGATCACCATGGACCAGATGCTCATCGACCTCGGCGATGACGAGCGCCGGCCGGGCGAGCGCGTCACTCTGTTCGGCCGCGCGGGGCCTTCAGCGCTCGACGTGGCGCAGCGCGCGGGCTCCCTTCCGCACGCGGTGCTCGTGGCCGTGGGAGGACGCATCGCCAAGACCTGGATCGGGGCCGAGGACGGCGCGCCGGCGCCTACGTTTCCGAGTCCCGCTCGTCATTTCGCCGGCCTCTGAGCACGACGGCAAGCAGCAGGAACGATGCCGCGGCGCCGCCGCACAGAAGCAGCATGAATCTCTTCGGCGAGGCATCGGCCTCCTCGGCGTCGGGCGCCGGCTCGGCTTGCGCGTTCTCCTCCGGCTCGCCCGCGCCGGCAGCCGCGAGGGCGCGCGCCCGGCTCAGCTCGTTCCACTCCTCGCGCGAGAGCGCGTGGCCGCCGCGTCCCGCCGCGACAATCGTGTTGATCTCAGGAAAGTCGGCAAACACGCGCTCGCCGATCGACTCGAGCGCCGTGCGCGCCGCGGCCTCGCGCGCGGCCGCGATGCGCACCTCGAGCACGCCCTCGCCGCCGTCCGCTCGCACCACCTTGACGCCGGCGATGTCGCCGACCGCCGCGGCGATGTCCTCGGCATGCTCCCGCGCGCGCGCGTCCCCGTCGATCTGCGCGCAGAATGCGCTCCATTCCCGCTCCAGCGCGCCGTGCAGGCTTGCGCTGCCTTCCTGCAGCCGTTCGGGCTTGCCTGCGCCGCGGGCAAGCGCATCCCTCGCGCTCCGCGCCCGCGCGAAGACGACATCCGGCGATACGGCCGCAACGGCCTCCGGCGTCAGCAACACGCCTTGGCGCTCGGCCCACCGCGCGAAGTTCGCCAGGTCGGTCTGCAGAGCGACGCCGCGCAGGTACAGCCGCCGGATCTCATCGTACTTCTCCTTGCGGGCGGTGCTCAGCGCCCTGCGGAAGCCCGGCCGCTCCTTCGACTGCATGCAGTCCCGGTACAGCCCGGCGGCGCCCTTGAACGCCGCGAGCGCCGCGGCGACCGCGGCCGAATGCTCCCCGAGGCCCGCGCTCGCCTCGCCGGCCTCGATTCTGGCCGCGCCCGCCAGAACGCGCGCATAGTCGATCGAGGGAGCCGGCAGTTCTTTCGCTTCGCGCGCGGGCGCATCCTCCCGCGCCGGCGCCCTCGTGCAGGCGGGGCACGGGAGCTTCCGCGCTCCCTTGCACGCGGCGCACGTCACCCAGACCTTGCCGTTGCCGTTGCAGCCCAGGCACGTGTCCTCGCCCTTGCCGTTGCAGCCCCCGCACGCGATGCGACCGCGGCCCCCGCACCGGTCGCACGGTCCGTACCCTTGCTCCCCCGTGAGCCGGTACTGCCGCACCGAGCCCGTGCCCTTGCAGAACGTGCACTGCGTCCCCTTCAGGCCCTTGCACGTCGAGCAGCGCTCCTTGCCGCGGCCGTTGCAGCGCGGGCACGGTCCGCGGACCCTGCCCGTGTCGCAGTCCGGACAGTCGACCTCGCCCTTGCCGCCGCAGCCTTCGCAGGTCTCCGCGACGACCTTCACGTCGGAGTCGCCCCGGGCCTCCGCCACGACGGGCACCGGCCCGAGAATCAGCTCGACATCGGCTCCGGTCAGCGCGGGCCCCCACCGCAACGGCTCCTCGCCTTCCGGCGCCTCGACCCACCGGCTCCTGGCATCCAGCGTCATCGCGCGCGCATCCGAGCCATCGGCGCTCGCCGCAAACCCCACCGTCGGACGGCTCTTTCCGGGCAGCGTGACCCAGCGGCAGCGCAGGAGCTCCGCGTAGTTGGCAAGGTATCCCCGGAGCGGCTCCTTGTCGGCCTTGACGCTTGTCGCCGTCGCGCAAGGGACGCAGAACGCATCCCCGCCCGCCGCGGGCTGCAGCCTCAATTCCGTCTCGGATTTCTCCACCACCCGCGCGACGAAGGGAGCGCCCTCCAAGTGCGCCGGCACCGAAAACACCTCGAGAGGCGGCAGCGGCCCGCCGGCCGCAAGGACGCGCAACGCGACCAGGCCTGCACAAGCGACGAGGCTCACATTTCTCCTTTGCATATCGCGGCTCGGCATTCCCGAGCTTCTTGCTCATCACCAAGCTTATGAACCGGCCCCCGTCGTGTCAATTACATTCACAAGGGAGCGACCGTGATGCCCGCCCTGATCCGTTCCGCATGCGCGCGCTCGAACCGCGCCGGCAGGGGATCGGCCGCGCTCGCCGTGCCGCACGCCGTGCCGAGGCGCACCGCCTCGCGCACGTCCAGCCCCGCCCCGAGGCCGAAGGCAATGCCGCCCGTGACCGCGTCCCCGCAACCGGTCGTGTTGACGGCATCGATCCGCGGCGGCCTGAACATGAGCGCGCCGTCGCCGCCGAGCACGACGCCCTCGGCCCCGCAGCTCACCGCCACGTGCGCCGCTCCGCGGCGCCCCAGCTCGCGCGCCTGCGCCTCGACCTCGGGCAGCGACG
>JBFZCA010000301.1:0-7641 GCA_041308205.1 Planctomycetota bacterium
CGCCGCCGAATGCGCCGGCCAGCGCGCCGCACACGAATCCGGCGGCGCGCCCGCCCCCGCTCTTCAGCGCGATCAGAAGGCCGCGGCTGCAATCATACGGGCTCTTCAGAAAGCTCATCAATCCGGCAAGCACCTGCCGCACCGCCGGCGCGGCGGCATGGTCCTTGAACGGACACGCCCCGTCGCGCTCGGACAGGAAGATCGCGTCGGGAATCTCGTCCACGCCCGCGGCGGCCCCGCGCGAGAATCTCATCGCTCCCCCGCGGGCCGCGTCGAGCATGTCGCCGAGCACGATCTCGCCGGCGCCCATGCTCTGGCGCACGGCCGCAAGAAACGCGGCACCCGCGCCAAGCACGTCCGGAGCATCGTGCCCCGTACATCGCGCCGCGGCCGAAAAATCGCGGTACAGCGCATCCTCGCGCGGATAATCCCGCAGCGCCAGGGGCAGCAGATGGATCGGCGGCTCCGCATCCGCGCGCGCAGCGCGGGACGCGCCTCGGGACCAGGCGTCCAGGGCGGCCAGCAGCCCCGCGGGCGCCTCGATGAGCAGCCGATCGCGCGCCGGCGGGAACAAGAAGCGGCCCACGGCATCGGCGGGAGCCTCGCCGGTCGCGCCGGCCGCCGCCTCGGAGGCCGCCAGCGTGAGCTGCGTGAACGCGGTCGTCTGCCCGCTCGGGTACCTGCCGGAGCGGTGTGCGCGGAACGCCTGCGCCGTTTCACGCCCGAGAGCCCCCGTGAACACGAGCGAGAGACCCTCGAACGGAAACGCGAGCGCATCGCCCACCGCGGCGCCCAGCAGGCATCCGGCGATCTTGTCCGGCGTCAGTTGGAGCATATGACCCATGATAAAGGCTCTCTTCTCCAGATCGGAAGCCGGAGGCCCCCCGCTTCAATCGACTTGCGGCGCCCTCGGGCAGGGCGCTATAGTCGTTCAGGCGGAGCCCCCGGCCGACGCGAGGATTATCGGCGCGCCGGCGCCGGCGTCAAGGGGGCGCCCGACGGAGCGCATCGGCCCGGCCGCGCGGCGGCGCGGCCCCAGCGCGGGAGAGTGGCACGTGAAGATCGCAACGACCGTGGTTCGATCGGGAGCGCTGTCCGTCGGCGGCGATGCCGACCTGCTCCTCATCGCCGGCCCCTGCGTGATCGAAAGCTGGGAGACGCTCTGCGCCGCGGCCGACGGGCTTCGCGCCGCGGCCGATGGCCTGCCCTTCACGCTCGTCTTCAAGGCCTCGTACGACAAGGCGAACCGCTCGTCGCCTGATTCGTACCGCGGACCCGGCCTCGCGCGCGGCCTGGAGATGCTCGCCCGCCTGCGCGAGCGCACGGGCCTGCCCATCACGTCCGACGTGCACACGCCCGATGAGGCGGCGCGGGCGCGGGACGTCCTGGATATCATCCAGATTCCCGCCCTGCTCTGCCGCCAGAACGACCTCATCGCCGCGGCGGCGCAGAGCGGTCGCATCGTCAACGTCAAGAAAGGACAGTTCCTGTCGCCCGGCGAGATGCCCAACCGCGTCCTCGCCGCGCGCGGTCCCGGCGGCGTTGCGCGCGCCATCGCGACCGAGCGCGGCACGTTCTTCGGCTATCACAATCTCGTCAACGATTTCAAGGGCGTCGCAAGCATCCGCGCGGCCGGAATCCCCACCATCTTCGATGCCACCCACAGCGTGCAGCTTCCCGGCGGCCGCGGAACGACGAGCGGCGGAGAGCGCGAATACGCGCCGGCGCTCGCCCGCGCGGCGGCAGCGGCGGGCATCGACGGGTTCTTCTTCGAGGTGCACCCCGACCCGGAGAACGCCCGCTGCGACGGGCCGAACTGTATGGGGCTCGGCGGGTTGAGGAAGCTGCTCGAGGAACTGGCGGGAATCGATGCGCTGGTGCGGGGGAGGCTGGAGGATAGAAGATGACCGGCGGTGCGGGTCGGACAGCGCTGCTCGAGTCAGGGCGCGGGCCCAGAACCAGCGGCGCGACGGCACGACGACGAACAAGCACCGTCCGGTCCATCGCCCGTGTCCCAGCGCGTTACTTCTTGCCGGGGGCCATCTTCTCGCGCACGGCCTCGGGCAATTCGGCATCCTTGGCGAGCAGGTCGATCACCTGGGCGGCCGCGCTGCTTTCGGACACCTTGCCGAGCGCCCAGGGCGCAACGCTCGCGTCGGCCTTGATGAGCGCCTTGAACGCCGCCGCGATCTCGGCGGCCCTGCCGCCGGCCACGGCCACCACGAATTCCTTCTTGGACTTCACGCGCTCGGCCTGCTGCTTGAGCGTGTCCTTCCCCGCGAAGGCCGCGAGCTCCCCCGCGCGCTTGGATGTCTCCAGCTTCTGAATGCCGGCCGCGCACAGATCGAACTGCTCCAGGGCCTCCAGACCGGCCAGGTAGACGCGCTCCACGCTCCACAGGCTTTCGACATCCTTCTCCGTGCCGTCGAGCAGCACGGACTGCCTGAGCTTCGCGATGTCGTCCGCGCCGAGAATGTCGACCGCGGACTTGAAGCGCTTCTGGCGCGCCAGCTCGGAGGCGATCACGCCCGTCTTTGCGATCGATCCGCGGCACAGGAAGACGACCTTCTGCGTGAGCGCCTCGGTCAGCGCCGCGTCGCCGCCCTCGATGTACGCGGCGTACACGCCGACGGCGCGCTCGAGGGCCTCCGGCTTGTTCGAGCTGCCGATGAGCCACACGGCGTTGACGGCCGCCTGCACGACGTTCGGGCCGAGCTTCGTGCGCTGGGCGATCACGGCCGAGAGATCGGCGAGCAGATCCTTGTCGCTCAGCTCGCCGAAGGCGTTGATCACGAACACCGCCATCGCGGGATTCTTGTCGATCGTCGTCTCGAGCAGCTTGCGCAGGAACGCCTTCACGTCGTCCACGCGGTTCGTCTGGCCGCCGATCTTGCCGAGCGTGCGGACGAGCACCTGGCGGAGAGCCTCGGCATCCGCGCCCGGGCGGCTCTCCTCCTGCGCATACAGATCGAAGAGCGCATCGACGAGCCCCTGCGTGAGCTCCGCGTCGAGGCCGTCGGCGATGAACCCGATCTTCCCGAGGGCGCCGAGGGCCTCCGCGAGCACATCGAGCTCCGCCTCGTCCGTCCCCTTGAGCACGATCCGGCAGATCGGCCCCCGGAGGGCCTCCATGCCGAGCTCTCCCGCGGCCTTCAGGGCGCCGATCCGGAACGGGCGCTCGTGCACGCCCTTGGCGACGGCCTCGCTCAGGAACTTCGCGACCGCCTCGCTGCTCACGGCGACGGGACGCAGCGTCTGCAGCGCCCGCAGCGCCTCCATGCGCACCGCGAGCGGCTCGTAGCGCGGCGCCGCCCCCGCGCCGAGCACATCGAGCAGCACGGGAATCTGCGCCTCGAGCAGCGCCTTCTTCTTCGGGTCGGGGGCGGCTTTCCCCGACAGCGCGGCAAGTTCGCGGCACGCCCGCTCGCGCACCGCGGTCCACGGCGAATCGATGCCGCGCCGGCCGAACTGCCAGTGGGCCGCGACCGACGCCTCATCGCTGGCCGAATTGCGCAGCGCCTGGCAGCATTCGTCCCACAGCGCAACCACTTCTTCGATGACGCGCGCCCTGAGAAAATGCGTTTCGCGCAGCGCCGTGAGCGCGCCGCGGTTCTCGCGCCAGTACTTCTCCCACAGTTCCGCGCTTGCCTCGCGGTGATGCAGGTAATCGGCCAGCACCCAGTGGTGCGCGGCGCAGTCGCGGGCCGTCTTCTCGCGCGTCACCAGTCCTTGGATCAGGCAATCGACCGTCCTGGCCGGATCGCGCGCCCACAGTATGTAGCCGGCGTCCTCGACCTGCGGCCGGGATGCGTCGGTCCCCGTGATCACCTTCTCGAGCAACCCCGTGAATTCATCCGGGGACGAGGATACGGCCGCAAGCAGCCCATCGCGCAGCGCGAACCTGAACTTCTCCGTCTCGGTTCCCAGCCAGGGAAACAGCACGCGCACGCCGTCCATGTAGACGTTGCCGCCCGGGACAAGGCTCGTGACGGCTTTCACGACGGCGACGCGCAACTGCGCCGGCTGTTCCGGCCCCGCGCACGAGACCAGCAGGAGATGAAACGGATTTTCCTCGGGCTTGCACTTCTTCTCCGCGGCGTACTTCACCGCGTTGTCGATGCACGCCTGCAGCAGCAGAAGATAGCGGTCGGGTTGCGCCTTCTGGATCTCGGCCTGCAGCTCGCCTGCCAGAAGCGAATGATCGGATTCCGCCTGCGACGCGCTATCGACCGCGCTTGCGCACGCGAATACCAGTGTGAGCACTCTAAGGGCAGCCGCCACGTATAGTCGATCCCAGTCGCCGCTCTCCCGCGATCCTGCACGGCCGTTCGGCACAGGTTCCGAGAACCATGCCTGTTGAGAGTATAACATGCGCATCGAACGCCGCAACGAGTATGTCGGGAAACCGCGCGGGGATTCCGCCGGAGGGCTTGTGCCGCCCTCCGACGAGCCGGAAGCGCTTTCATCCCGACGGCGCGCTTGGTATGCTTGCGGCAGGACCGGAGGCCCGACTGCATGCAGGAACTGACGCTCGCATTCCCCCGCGGCCCCGTCAAGACCAGGATCTTCTTCGGCGCCGGCGTGCGTGACGAGGCCGCCGGCTTCATCGCCGAGACATGGACCGGCCGCAGGGTCGCCGTGATCGCCGATGCCGCCGTCGCGGCGCTCTACGCGGAAGGCCTCCTGCGCGCCTGCGCGGCGCGGGCGCTGCTTGTGCAGCTCTTCACGTTCCCGCCGGGAGAACCGTCCAAGTGCCGCGCCCGGAAGGAACGCATCGAGGATGCGCTGTTCGGCGCCGGGTTCGGCCGCGACAGCGTGATCGTGGCCCTCGGCGGCGGCGTGACCGGCGATCTGGCCGGATTCACGGCCGCCACCTTCTGCCGCGGGGTCCCGTACGTGCAGATTCCCACCACGGTCCTCGCCATGGCCGATTCGTCGATCGGCGGCAAGACCGGCATCGATGTGCCCGCCGGCAAGAACATGGTCGGCGCGTTCCACCAACCCGACGCCGTGTTCATGGATCCGCGCGTCCTCGCGACCCTGCCGCCGCGCGAGGTGCGCGCCGGCCTGGCCGAGATCGTGAAACACGCCTTGATCCGCGACCGCACGCTCTTCGCGGCCCTCAAGGACGAGATTCCCGCGCTCCTCGCCCCGGATGCGCATCCGGACGCCTTCGGCCGCCTGCTCCTGCGCAGTTGCGCCATCAAGGCCGAAGTCGTGGTCGCGGACGAAGCCGAGGACGGCCTGCGGCAGATCCTCAATTTCGGGCACACGACCGGCCACGCGCTCGAGGCGCTCTCGGGCTGGGAGCTTCTCCACGGCGAGGCCGTGGCGCTGGGCATCCGCGCGGCCTTGGACCTGAGCGTCCAGTGCGCCGGCTTGGCCCCCGGGGAAGCCGCCGCCGCCGCCGCGCTCCTCGACTCCCTCACCATGCCCGCGCGGCGGGAATTCTCCATCCCGGCCGCCATGGACCGCATGCGCGCCGACAAGAAGGCGCGCGGCGGCGAGGTCCTTTTCGTCCTTCTCGAGGCCATCGGACACGCCGGGGAGCGCACCTCGCCCGTGCCCGCCGACGCCCTCCGCCGCGCGCTCGCCGCGATCGGCGGCCGCCCCTGACAAGCCAGTAGACAAACGCCGCCCCTGCCCTTACCATCGACCATCGAGGCCATCCATGGGGACGCAGGACAAGGCGGCGGGGCTGGGGGTACGACCTTGTCCGGCGGCAGAAAACGGCGAGGTTGCCATGAAGTACGGCTCGATTGCGATTGCTCTCATCTCGGGACTGTGCGCGGGCGCCGCGGCGATCGGCGCGCCCGCCGGCGACGGAATCCGCACGACGCACGTCGTCGCGCTGAACAACGGCGCCCTCATTCGCGGCACGCTGGTCGCAGAAGATTCCGCGCACGTCGTGCTCGCGATCGGCGATTTCGGGAGACTCTCGCTGGCGCGCGACCGCATTGCCGCGATCCGCGTCGAGGAGGCAGTCATCGCGCTCTCCGCGCCTCGCGCCGCGGCGCCGGCCGAAGCCGCGCCTCTCGCGCCGGAGCCCTCCGCCCCGCCGGCGTCCTCCGTCGAGGAAGCCGCCCCGTGCCTCGCGCCCCCTCCCGTACCGGAGGAGCTGCGCGAGACCATCGAGTACTGGCTGTATCACCTCGGGCGCACGAGCCACAAGTACAGGATTCAGGCCGAACGCCACCTGAAGGCGCTCGGTCCGGCGGTCGTGGGACCGGTGCTCCCCTACACGCGCCGTCCCGAATGGCTCATCCGCTGCAACGCGCTCAGGATCATTGCCGAGACGCGCCATCCTTCGGGCGTCCAGGCGCTGTGGCAGGCGCTCGCGGACGACGAGCGCAACGTCAGGCTGGTCGCGTACGAGGGGCTCCTCAAGGCGACCGATCTTGACGTGCATTTCAACCCGGACGGCACGGTGCGCTCGCGCCACTACTGGGTCGAACGCTGGCGGACGGCGCTCACGGAAGCAGGGCTGCTTCCCTGACGCTCCGAGGCCGCGGTTCCTGGCAAGGCCGCTCCGAGGATCCCCCGCGCGCCTCGCGCCGCCGCGCACGGTGCGCGCCCCGCGTCGAGAAACGAGCCTCGCGGCTCTGGCATTTTTCCGATAACCGCGTACCATTCCCATGGAGGGCGGCGCCGAAAGAACCATGACCGAACAGTGGCGCGAGCGAATCGGTGACTACCGTCTCACCCGCGAGCTGGGGCGCGGGGCCTTCGGCATCATCTACGAAGCCCGCCAGATCAGCCTGAATCGCGAGGTCGCGCTCAAGGTGCTCCCCCCGAGCCTCTTTCCCGATCGGGACACCGTCGAACGCTTCCGCACGGAGGCCATGGCCGTGGCACGGCTCCGCCATCCCAACATCGTCACCGTGCACGAGGCCGGCCGGGACGGCGACCTGCACTACTTCTCCATGGATCTCATGGGCGGCCGCTCGCTTGCCGATGTCATTGCCGAGCGCGGCGGCATGCCGCTCCCGCGCGACCTCGAGGATTCGCACTTCACATCCAGCATGGACGCCATCATGCGGCGGCAAGGCGAGTCTCCCGGCGACGGCCAGCCCGCCGCGCGTCCGGCGCCGGCGCCGCTCTCGCGCGAGGAGTGCTTCACGATCGTGGCCAAGCTCGTCGGCGTGGCCGATGCGCTCCATTACGCGCACGAGAAGGGCGTGATCCACCAGGACGTCAAGCCGTCCAATCTGGTCTTCGACGACGAGGGCCGTCTCTGCCTGCTCGATTTCGGCACGGCGCAGATCCGCAGGCGTCCCCACGAGGAGGACACGGCGTCAGGCGCGCTGGGGACGCCCTTGTATGCGAGTCCCGAGCAGCTCGATGCCGCCCGCGGCGCAATCGGCCCTCAGACCGATGTGTACTCGCTCGGCGCATCGATGTACGAGTGGACGACCCTCCGGCCGCCGTTCGTCGCCGAGGACTACCGCGAGCTCAGGCGGAGAGTGCTCGCCGACTCTCCCGTGCCGGCGCACGAGAAGAACCCCGCCGTGCCGCGCGAGCTCTCGGCGATCATCGCCAAGGCGCTCGCACGCGACCTCGGCGCGCGCTACGCCTCGGCGAAGGACCTCGCCGACGACCTGCGCCGGTTTCTCCGGCGCCAACCGTCGCGCGCCGGGGCGG
>JBFZCA010000302.1:0-14370 GCA_041308205.1 Planctomycetota bacterium
TTCCACATGAACCCCAGCCCGTTGATGACGCTGCGATCGGGCTGCGCCGGGTCGGGCGTGCCGAGCGTCAGCACGCGGGCCAGCACGATGAAGGCGCACACGGCCATGAGCGGGATCCCCCACATGCACACCTTCTCGATGCCTTTTTCGAGCCCGCGGAAGATCAGGAAGAAGTTCACGGCGAAGGTGAGGATCCAGAAGACGACGCTGGGGTGAATGCTGCCCTTGAGCGTCACCCCGTCCTGGTCCGCGCCCACGAACCGCGTGAAGTGCTCGCCGCTCCGCTGCGCCCACGCAGCGGGATCGCCGCCCAGGTCGATCGTGCCGCAGAGGTACGAGACCGCGTACCCCAGGCACCAGGATTCGATGACCACGTAGTACATGAGAATGCCCACCGGGACGAGAATCCCGAGAACGCCTATGTAGCGCCAGATCGGCCGCCTGCCGATCGCCCCGAAGATCGCGGGGCACGAGTTGAACCCGAACATGCCGCCGTACTTGCCCATGGTCCACTCGGCCCAGCAGATCGGGAGCCCGAGGAAGATCAGCGCGCAGAAGTACGGGATCATGAAGGTGCCGCCGCCGTTCTGGGCGGCGACGCCGGGGAACCGCAGGAAGTTGCCGAGGCCCACCGCCGATCCGGCGACGGCCAGGATCACGCCGATGCGCGTGCCCCACATCTCTCTGGGTTTCGTCGCGGTGCCGTCCAAGGTACGACCTCCTTGCCTGCCGCTCGGCGCGCCGCGCGCGCCGCCGGGCTGCGCGCCGGGCCGCCCGGTCCTCGGACCATCTTTACCTTGGCCGCCGCCGCTTTGCAACAGCCGGAGCGCGCGCGCTTTCTTCGGATTTTGGTTAGGCGGCGCGGCGCGGCCCGTACAATTCACCGATGAGGGGACGGATGATGCCGCCCCCCATGCAGCTTGTCAGCGCGTGCGACATGTGTGAGCTCGGATGACTCCGGCGAGAACGAGCGGCGCGGTCGGCGGCGCTCCTTCCCGCGGGGCCTCCCGAGAAGTAAGAGGAGAGACCCATGATTACCACGGAAGAGCTGCGTTTCGCGCACGTTGTCGCGACGAGGGGCTGGCTGTCGCGGCGGGAGATCGAGAAGGCGCTCTGGGAACTGCGGCGCGAGCGCGCAACGGACCCTTACTGCTCTCTCTACAGCCTCCTCGTGCGCCGGGAGCTGCTGTCCCCCGAGCGCATCGAGGAGGGCCTGCGCGCGGCCCGAAGCGGCGCGGTGGAGCCGCTCCCCGCGCAGCGCGCCGAGGCCCCGCCTCCCGCGCAGCGCCCCGCGCCCACCCTCGGCGAGGAGGCGCCCGATGAGGACGGCGAGGAGGACCACCTCGACTGCTTCCTCCGGCGCATCATCGACCGACTCCGGGCCATGCCTTTCTGGGGGACGTCGGCGCTGCTCCACGTGTGCCTGCTCGTCCTCTTCATGCACCTCGTCAGATCGCAGGAGGTCCCGGCGCCGGTCGAGACGAGCGTCGAGATCGTCCTGCCCCCGCTGCGAATCGAGCCTCCGCCCATCCCCGCCAGGATCCTCCCCATCGGGCCGGAGGAGAAACCCTTCGTCCCCGGCACTCCGCGCGAGAACACCGAGCCCTTCGTCAACATCAAGGAGGACATCGAGCCCCCGAGCCCGGATCCGTTCGGGACGGACCCCAGGAACGTGACCGACATGCAGATCGCCCCCGATGACCGCCACAGCGATGGCATCAACACGGCGATCGGCCTCGAAGGCGGCGCGGCAGGCAGGCTCGGACGCCGCGGCAGCCATGGCACGCCCGGCGACGGCGGCGGGAGCGAGGCGACGCGGAGCTCGGTCAATGCGGCGCTCGACTGGCTCGTCCGCCACCAGAGCCCCGAGGGCAACTGGTCGTGCCGCGACTACGCGCACATGTGCGACAAGGCCGCGGGGCCCTGCAAGAACCACCCGGACAACGTCGATCCGGCAGGCGGCGCCGGCGGCGGCTGGAAGGAGCACGACATCGGCGTCACGGCGCTCGCGGTCCTCGCCTTCACGGGCGCCGGGCACACGCACGTGTACGGCGCCAAGCCCGAATACCGGGAAGCCGTGAGAAAAGCGTACGGCTATCTGAAGAGCGCGCAGATCAGGGGAACGGGCGACCCGAGCCTCGACGGCGCGTTCCGGGCGAGGGAGTCCATTCCCGCGGACAGGTCCGCGGAGGCCCGGATCGACGAGGACGTGCAGTGGATGTACGACCACGCGATCGCCACGATGGCGATGAGCGACCTCCTCCTGCTCTCGATGGACACGATCGGCCTCAGGCACTGCGTCGAGGAGGCCGCCCGGTTCTGCCTGCGCGCCCAGAACGAAGGCTGGGGCTGGCGCTACGGCGTCAAGATGGGCGACAACGACACCTCGGTGACGGGGTGGATGGTCCTGGCCCTCAAGCTCGTCCACATATGCCGGGAGGAGAACCTCATCGCCGCGCCCGATGCCGAGGATCTCGCGCGCTCGTTCAAGGGCGCGCTCAACTGGATCGACCACGTCACCAGCGCGGCGAGCGGCGTGACCGGCTACAAGTCCCCGGGCGATGCGGGCTCGCAGCTTCCCGAGCTCGACAAGATCGCGGGAGGCTATCCTTTCAGCAAGGAGCAGTCCTGCATGACCGCCGTCGGCGTCCTCTGCCGGCTGTTCGCGGGCCAGCCGCGTTCAAGCGACATCATCCGGAGGGGCGTGGTGAACTCGCTGGCCAAGCACCCGCCGAAATGGCGACAGCGCGCGGGCAAGGTTCCGAGCACCATCAACTTCTACTACTGGTACTACGCGAGCCAGGCCATGTTCCAGTACGACGGCGGCCTGTGGCGGGACTGGAACAAGAAGCTCGTGGACGCTCTCATCGGCGCGCAGCGAAGCGCGGCGAAGCCGGGAGAGTCGCGGTGCGCGGACGGCTCCTGGGACCCCATCGACGAGTGGAGCCTGGCCGGCGGCCGCGTCTACACGACCGCGCTGGGCGCGCTCACACTCGAGGTGTACTACCGCTACAAGCGCGTCGCCGAGGCCGAGAAGCTGTGAACGCCGCCGGGCAGCCCGGCGGGGGCACGAAAGGCAGAGGATCCGATCGGCACCGCGGACTCGGATGAAGTCACGCGCCGGTGAAGAAAAAGGGCAACCGTTCACAGTGCATCTCGAACACGCTGATCTTCCTGATTCACCACAGAGAGGACGGAGGCCACAGAGGACGGAACGTGAGACGATGCGTGGCTCCGTCTGATGTGCGGCGGTCTCTCTCCGTTTTCTTCTCTGTGCTCTCTGTGCCTCTGTGGTTTCTTCTCCGTCAGATGACACGTGTCTGTGCGCCCGAACACGGCGAGAAAACCGTGAACGGTTACTGTGGTTCTTTCCGCCGTACCCTTCGTGCCTTCGTGTCTTCGTGGCGAATTCCCTCCTGTTCCCTTCGTTTTCCATGGCTTCTTGTCGCACCCCCGACGCACGGTGAACCTGATTGATGCCCACGCACGGGCGGAAGATGGTTGTCCCGGCCCCCTCGCGCCCGTACACTCGACATAGGGTTGTCGATCAATCGACGGAGACGAACCGATGACGGGCATGATCCTCACGGCCTGCCTGTGCGCGGGGCCGGCATACCTCTTCGACCTTCCCGACGAGGCCGCGTACTACCAGGTGGCCATCGAGGACCACAGCCGGCCCGACATCACGGCGGTCACGAAGTACCTCGCGCCGGCCGCGGACGATCCGGCGCTTCTCGAGACCGTCTACCAGAACGTCGCCGTCTACCCGTTCCACATCGACTTCATGGCGACCGAGTTTCCCGAGCTCTTCCCCGGCCTGACGCCGAGCGAGTATCACCTGCTCGTCGAGGTCCGCGCCTCCCGCCGGTACTTCGCGGGGGCGCTGTACCGAATTCTCGCGCTCGACGGCGCCGTGATCTACGGGTTCGACCTGTACACCGATCCCTCGTCGATCGCCGAGCTTCCCTTCCCCCACGAGGTCGACTGGGTCTTCCGCAAGGTGCGCGCGACGTGCGCCGCGGGCCAGGTCGCCTACGCGCCCACGCGCGTCGAGGCGATGGCCCAGGCCCGCGAGTGGCAGGACGCGCCCTTTCCGATCTACCTGCCCGCGACCGGCGTCGTCGGCGACTACCAGCCGTACGTGACGGGCGCGGGCTACGGGAGGCTGCGCATCTTCACGCTGCAGGAGCTCGCCGAGCAGGAAGCCGTGGGCGCGCTCACCTACCAGGACGTCGTCGCCGTCGAGACGGCGCCGGGCGACCTCGCCTCGCCCGTTGCGTGCGTCATCACCGGAACGCCGCAGACCGAGCTCTCGCACCTGAGCCTTCGCCTGAGCCAGCGCGGGACGCCCAACGCCTACGACGCGCGCGCCGTTGAGGAGCTGGCCGCGTACCGCGATCTCCTCGTCAGGATCGACGTGGGCACGGCCGCCATCGCGGTCCGCACGTGCGACATCGCCGAGGCGGAAGGCTGGTGGGCGACGCACCGGCCGCGCCTGCCGCGCGTGCCCGCGTTCGACCTGTCCGAGACGGCGCTCAGGTCGCTTGCGGAGATCGCGCCCGATCCGGACGCGGCCGCCAAGTACGGCGCCAAGGCGCGCGGCATGGCGCTCCTCAGGCAGGCGCTGCCCGAGGACACGGTCGACGGCTTCGCCGTGCCGTTCTCCTGGTACGAGCGCTTCATGAACGAGAGCCATCTCATCGATCCCCGCACGGGCTTGCTCGCGACGTACGCCGACTACATCGCCTCGCTCCTTGCCGATCCGGCCGTCCGCACCGACCCTGTCCTGCGCACGCAACGGCTCAACGAGTTCGTGGCGACGGCCGAGGCGGGCGGCACGGTGCCCGAGGAATTCGTCGATCTCCTGGCCGCGCGCATCGAGGCCGTCTGGGGCTCGCCCGCGGTCGAGGTGCGCTTTCGCTCCTCCTCCAACCTCGAGGACATCGTGCCCTTCAACGGCGCCGGCCTGTACCGCTCCACATCGGCCTGTGTCGCCGACACGCTCGACGGCGACGCGCTCGGGCCGTCCCGGTGCGACCCGTCGCAGGACGACGAGCGCACGATCGAGCGCGCGCTCAAGCGCGTCTGGTCGAGCCTGTGGCTCCCGCGCGCGTTCAGCGAGCGCGAGTACTGGCAGGTGCCGGACGGCATCGCCAAGATGGGCGTTCTCGTCACCCCCGCCTTCTCCGACGAGGCCGCGAACGGCGTCATCATGACGGGCAACCCGTCGCTCCCCGGCGACAACCGCTACGTCGTCAACGCGCTGCCGGGCGAGCTCGATGTGGTCGACCCGCCTGACGGCGTCCTTCCCGAGAAGCTGCTCCTGACGCTCGCCGGCGGCATCGTCACGGAGATCGTGCGCGCGCGGGCATCGACGGTCATGCCGCCCGGCGTCTGGGTGCTGTCCGACGACGAGGCGCGGCGCGTCGGCGAGCTCGCGTATCAGGCCGCGGCGAAGCTCGGCCCGATCTTCGCCGCCGGCGGCGGCGACATCCTGATCGACATCGAGTTCAAGGTCACGGCGACCGAGCCCCGCAACGTGGTCCTCAAGCAGGCCCGGCCGTTCCTGCGCACGGGGCCCGAGGACGACGAGGCGCTCGCGCTCGTCGTTCCCCCCGGCACGCGCGCCTGCGGCGTGTTCCAGGACGGCCGCTCGCTCCCCGAGGAGTGGGCGCTCAAGAGCTGCGCGACGTTCATCCCGGGCAGGCTGGAGCTTCCGGCCAGGGCCGGGACGTACGGCGCGGATCTGTTCTCCGAGCTGCTCGTCGGGCCGGCGCAGGAGCGCGCCGTGCCGGTCGCGCCGGGCGTCTTCACCTGCGAGACGATCGTCTCCGGCACGCGCACGTACTACACGTACCGCTACAGCCAGGCGTTCACGGCGGGCGGAAGGCCGCTCAAGGCGAACATGGAGTATCTGAGCTTCTGGCGCGACACGAGCGGCCAGGAGCTGGCCGAGATCGTCGTCGATGAGTTCTTCCTGTGCTTCCGGCTCTTCATGTACGGGTTCTGGGGCGACCCCGCGCAGCCCGACCTGATCCGCTACGCGTCCTGCACGTACGAGCTCCTGCCGCTCTTCGAGGTCGAGGTCGCGGCCAAGAGCGGCGAGCGCGCGAACCTGCTGATCCGCTTCGAGCCGCCCATGGCCGGCAGCGGCCCCGCGAACCTCGTCCGGGCCGCGGTGACGCTCGGCGCGGACACGCGCGAGACCGCCGACTACTGGCAGCTCGTCTACTCGGCCGACCACCACAACTGGAACGAGCGCTTCTGGATCTTCCTCGATCCGCCCGCGGGCGACGTCCACGCCGTCGAGATCCGCGCGGGGCAATTATGGGAGGATCCGCCGCTTCCGCCCGAGTTCACGCTGCTCGACGGCCGCATGAAGCCGATCGCGTCGCTCGATGTCGTCGCCTACGAGAAGACGCGCATCGCCGACCTGGAGAACCCCGAGTTCCGGCGCGGCGATGCCAACGCCGACGGCACGACGAACATCGCGGACGCCGTGGCCGTGCTCAACCGGCTCTTCGCGGGCGGGCCGGAGCTTCCGTGCGCGGACGCCGCGGACGGGAACGACGACGGCCGCATCGACCTGTCCGACGCCATCCGGATCCTGCTCCGGCTCTTCCACAAGGACCAGGTCACGTGGCAGTTCCCGTGGCCGGGCGACTGGCGCTGCGGCCACGACCCGACCGAGGACGACCTGCCGGCATGCGTCTACGACCTGGGGACCTGCTTCTGAGCCGACCTCGGCCCCGCCGGCGTCCGCGAAGGGACTCGCCCCCCCCCCGGCCGCCGTCCGTCACAGTCCCCCGCACGGCGTGAAGCTGCTGCAACCCAGGCCATCCTCCGGAAGCGGGTCGGCGCCGCATTCCGCGAACGGCGCGGGCAGCGGCCCGGTGTGCGCGAAAAGATGGCTCAGGATCGCAACGGCATCGGCAATGTCCAGCCTGCCATCGTCGTTGGC
Organism: Planctomycetota bacterium; assembly: GCA_041308205.1. Lineage (GTDB taxonomy): Bacteria > Planctomycetota > UBA8108 > UBA8890 > UBA8898 > UBA8898. The sequence continues at coordinate 6,962 of JBFZCA010000302.1, forward strand.
GTCACCCGCATCCGTGCAGCTCGGCGCCGGCCCCTTGGCGAAGAGGTGCCCCAGCATGAAGATGGCGTCGGCGATGTCGACGGCGCTGCTGGCGTTGGCATCGCCTCGGCGGAAGGACGCGCACGGCGCGCTCGCATCGAAGACCACGGCGCCGCTGTTGCGCGCCGGGGGAACGAGCACGATCGTCGCCCCTCGCAAGACCGCGACCATCGTCTGCGCCGGCGGGGTGCCGAGCTCCGCGACGAAGCGGAGCCTGAGACGCGCCGCCGGGTCGGCGCCCGGACGGGCTTCGACCTCGAAGGCGAGAACCTCGATCCCCTCGCCGGGACCGACCCGCTGCCCGGGCTTCAGGACGAGCCTGATCACGCCGTTGCCCGGCCCCAAAGCCGGCGTCTCGATCTCGGCCGAGAAGGTCTGAATGCTATCGGCGCTCACGCCGGGGCCCGGGCTCACGGCGACGATCCGGGGGATGTCCGAGGGATCGGGAGTTCCTCCTCCCACGCCCGCCGGATCCCAGTGGAGCGCCACGTAGAGCGCATTGACCGGCTCGGGCGCATCGAGGAGCACGAGAAACCGCTGCGGCTCCCCGCACACGTCGAGCGCGAGATCGGGAAGATGCAGCGCCGGATGGCCGCGCGGTTCGGGGACGACCACTTCGTTCGCGGCGATGCACGGCGACTCGGATGCCGCGCTGATCGCCCGCACGCGATAGACGTATGCATCCGCCTCGAGGTCCGTGTCATTGTAGCTCATGGTCGTCGCGGAAACCGTGGCGATCGGCCTGTAAGAAGCGTTGTCGGCGGACGCGCGCTCGACGACGAATCCCGCGTCGAGGGTCGTGCGATCCGTCCACGTGATCCGCACGCCCGAGGGCGGCACAAGCACCGCTCCGACCGGTTCGGGCGCGGGCAGGTCGAGCTTCTTCGTCATCGCGCTCACGGGCGCCGTGAGCGCCGATTCCGCCGTTCTGCCGGCGCTCGCCAGGCGGTAAAAGTACCACCTGCCGGGTTGCGGATGGCCGGCGCCGTCGAATTCCTCCGTGTCGGCGCCGAGATTCCGGTCCAGAAAGCTCCCGCTCTCGGCCATGGCGCTCCCGATTCGCTCGTACGGGCCGGTCGCGGTGGGCGCCCGGTACACGTCGACGTTGACGGCGTGCGGCGGCGGGGACCAGGACAGGCGGATGCCGTAGGCGGATGCAGCCGCCGCTGCCGCTCCGGCCGGCGGCGTCAACGGCGGCGGCGGCGTCCGCACGCGCGCCTCGTTCGAGTAACCGGAAGGCTGGGAGCCCATCGCCTTCACGCGATAGAAGTACGTCGTGCGCGGCTCGGCGGTCGTGTCGACGTACTTGTCGACGTTCGGGCCCACGGCGCCGATCGGCGTGAAGACCCCCGACCAGCCGGCACGCCGCTCGATGCCGAAGCCCGTCTCGATCGTGCTGTTGTCCCGCCATTCGACCGATACGCCGGGAGGATCGTAGACCTCGCCGCGGACGCCCGACGGGGCGACCGTCATGTCGCGAGGGCCGATCGCGAAGAGCGTGCCGTTCTCGGAGGCGACATACACCACGTTGTCGTAGCCGATCGCCGGCGATGAGGCGAATGTCGAGGCGCCGTCGATGGCAACCTCCCACTGCCGCACGCCGGTCGCCCGGTCGATGGCGAGGATTCTCGCATCGCCATCGGGGCCTCCCACGATATACACCGTCGTCGCATCGAGCGCGGGGGAGGAGTCGACGGGCCCGCCCGTATCGAACTCCCAGCGCAGCGCGCCGTCGGGCTTGAGCGCATACACCCGGCCATCCCACGAACCGAAGTAGACGCTCCCGTCCGATCCCACGGCAGGCGTCCCGTTGATGTCGACCGGCGGTCCGTGCGGGACGTCGAAATGCCAGCGTCCCGTGAGGTCCGCATTGAAGGCATACAACCTGCCTGCGGAGCTGCCGATGAAGATGGCGCCGTCCCTCCCGATCGCCGGAGAACCGAGGCTGGCGCGCCCCTCCTCGTTGTCGAGCTGCACGATCTGGAGCGCGCCGCCGTCGCTCGCGCGGGCGTAGAGCACCCCGCTCCAGTCGACGTAGAGGAAGCGGCCGTCCGGCATCAGGGCCGGCGTTCCCGCCGCTCCCGCGGCAAGCGCATGGACGATCGACCGGCTCACGTGGCCGGTCGGGCGCAGGACGCTGAGGCGGCTCTCGAGCGCATCCGGATCATCGGGCGCGATGCGCGTGGCCAGCGCGTAGACGACGCCGTCCGGGCTCACGCGCGGCGCGTTGCCGGAGGCCCCGAAAAGAGGCGTCGGGCCGTGGTCGCCGTCGGGGCCGTCCACGGGAACCCTCCACAGGAGCTGCGCCTGGTTCCCTCGATCGACCACCGCGTACAGGTGACCGTCCTCGGCGCGGAAGTAGAGCGTGCCGCTGACGGTGAGCGTGGGCGCGCCGCCGACCGCCGCCCCGACATCGAACTGCCATTTCTGCGTGCCGTCCGGGTTGAGCGCGTAGAGGCGATGGGATCCTCCGGCGTAGATCGTGCCGTCGCCGCCGACGATCGGAGACGTGAAAGTCCCTCCGCTGCCGAGCTCGAAGGTCCACCGGACGATCGGCAGGGCGGGCCCGGCGTAGCTCGTCGATCCGGCGTTGCGGCTGTCGTGGTGGAGCATGGGCCAGGGCGCCTCGAACGCGGCGGCGTTCCCCCAGTAGCTCATCGTCGGGTCGCCGTACAGCGCGTACTTGATGAGAGTCTTGGCGGCAACCCCGGCATTGTCGAAGGCCACGTCCGCCCGCTCGGTCAGGGTGCGCCACGCGGCATCGCCGGCGCGCGGGGCGTTCGAGAGAAGGCGCTCCACGAAGCAGTAGAGCAGATCCTGCATGCACCCTTTCCCATTGGTCAGCTCGCACCACCCGGCCTCGTAGATCGTCGAGCCGTACGCCCCGAAGAATGCCGACGCTTTTCCCGAACCGACCAGCATGGCGCCGAAAGAGGTCGAAGGATCGAGGTCGGTGAGGTCGGCGAAGCCCGCGGTGCTGCACGCGGCAATGGCGACAAGAGGAGCGGCGTCTCCGGCGGGATCGAGGCGAGGGACGTCGGCGATCGCCATGAACGTCGAGCCGGCCATCTCACCGCGTGAAACAACCCTGCCGTCGCCGGTATCGATGGGACGGGTCGGGTGCTCGAATACCGTGCTGCCGTTGGCGTCGATCGACCAGATCATGCCGAAGACGTAGTCGATACTGCCGTGCGATGCCAGCGCAACGAGCCCGGCGCCCTCCGGGGCATTCCACGCGGTGACGATATTCGCGGGTTCGAGCGCGTAATCCGCGGGGAACGCGGAGGGCGGCAGGAGCACCGGATTAAGCGCCGTCTCGTAGAGCCTGGTGCGAAGCATCGCGTTCGGCAGGAGGAGATCATCCCAGATCATCTCGCACAGGACGGCATTGTCGGTGTCGGTCCCTCTCGGGACGTACGAGCCGTTCGCGAGGTCGTTCTTGGGCTCCCACGAGAGGCGCGCCAGTTGCATGAAGGCGCCTGCGAGGATGGCGCGTCCCTTCCATGCGCCGCCGTCCCGCTCGGTGGCCATGCTCGTTTCGAGCACGGCTTCGATCGTCTCCGGGTCCGAGAAGGGCAGCCTTCCGACGGCGACTTCGTAGTGCAGATCCACGTTGTCCGTCGGGTCCGGGAACTGCGCGCCCTGGCCGAAGATGCCGTCGCCGTTCGAGTCCCAGTCTCCGGTCAGATCGGCATAGTACCAGTCGCTGGACGTGATCCCTCCCGGCTCGGCGGCCGATTCCCACTTCGACCGAATCCTGCGGATGGGAATGGTCTTCTTCGCGCCGATCAGGAGAACGTATCGCACGTTGGACGGTCCGGTGCTGTTCTCCTGGTACGCTCGTTGCAGATACGCGCGAAGCTGGGCGCCGAAATCGAACGCCGCGGGGCCGGCCGCGATGTCGTCGATGGAGATGGCGAACACGCGGAATCCGAGGCCCGTCTTGAAGTGCACGAACTCGGCAAGGCGGTCGGAGCTCACGATGGCCTCGGGCGCCACGATGAGAAACCCCGGCGCGGCTCCCGGCGGGAGATCGTGCTGCGCCGCCAGATTGCCGCCCGCGAGCCACGGCGCGAGCACAAGCGCAAACGCGCGCGAGTTGCGCGCCCCGAGACAACCCCGCGCGAACGACACCGTAGGTTTCATGCCGCCCCCTTCCGACCGCTGGTCACGGCGTCATTGCCGTACGCCCGACACGTGAAACGCCGTCTCGCCGGCGGGCCCCCGCAATCGCCCCTTGCCTCCGATCTCCGCATTCTAATCGACCGGCCCGGCCGTGTCCACGGAATTGCGGCGGCGGCACGGAGCTTCAGACGCTCCGCCGGGTCGCTTCACTCCGGCGACCCTCGGGATGATGGCTCCGCGGGGACCGGCGCGGCCGGCTCCTCCGGCTTCTGCGGCTTCTCGGGCTTCTGCGGCTCCTCCGGCTTCTGCGGCTCCTCGGGCTCCTGCGGCTCCTCCGGCGCGGGCTCCGCGCTCGTCCCGCCCGTTTTCTTCTTGAGCCCCGCGCCGACCAGAATCTCTTCGGGGATCTCCACGCCGAGCCCCTGGAGCTTCTCGATGGCCCACGCCTGGTCGAGCACGCCCTCGATCTGGAGGTTCCTGGCGGCGAACATGCACTTGTTCCACGACACGCCCACGCGGCCCGCGGGGAACGCGCCCGACGACGCCGGTTTGATTCTCTCGATCCTGGAGACATCCCTTCCGCTGAGAATCGCGGTGAGGCTGCCGGCGTCATCTCCCTCCGGCCACGCGAGATCCAGAGCCCACTCGCACGATGTCTTCACGACCCAGTCCTTCGCAGGCTTCGTCATCGCGCCGGCGACGGTGCTCGGCGCGCCGGGCTTGAAACCGAACACCCCGGTCACGTAGCCGGCGATCGCGCCGAACTTGCATCCGTAGCCGTTGCCCGACTTGTCGTTCATGACATGCACGACGACGTACGCGTCGCCGGCGGCCACGACTTCCAGCGCCACGGTCATGGATACGCGCACTTGACGCACGAACTGGGGCTCGATGAGAAAGCAGCTCGTGTCGCCGCCGGCATCGAAGGATGTCTGCCGCCACGTTGACGCGCTCTCGCGCTGGAACACGAGCTTGGATTTCCCCAGCTTCTTCACGATCGCGTCTCTCTCCAGATCCCTGCCGTTCGAGTAGTCCAGCAGGACCCGGCCGCCCGAGAACTTCGCCGGGCAGCCGAAGAGCTTGTCCTTGTGCCGGTCGAAGAACCCCCACACGCCCGCGGGCTTCTCCGGTTCCTCCTTGGGGGCGGCCGCGGCGCCGGCCGTCGCGGCCTTGGGCCGCTCGACCGCGGCGCCGGCGCCGCTCGGCGTCGCGGCGATGTCCTTGCGGGGCGCGATGCGCGCGAGTTCCTCCCGCGCCCGGCGCTCGGCTTCGCGCGCGGGCCAGTCGGCCCTGAGCTTGCCCTGGACCTCAATGCCGGCGTACACGACCCTGCTCCCGGCCGTGAAGAGCGAGAACGAGCCCTGCGTGGAGAGCGTGTCGCCGAGGCGCGCGAGCTCGGGCGTCCTGGAAAACGACACGGCCTTGCCTTTCACCAGCCATTGAATCGCGCCCTTCCCGACGCCGGCCTGGAAGACGAGGGGCGCCGCGATCTTGCCGCTCGCGCCCTGGGCCCAGAGGAGCTGCTCCAGGCTGCGGCCGAGGTTCCAGCCGTGCTCGCCGGTCATTATCACGTAGCACGGCTCGCGAGTGTACACGGGGCCGGGCACGCGCACGCCCGGTTCGGGCAGCGCGGCGCGGAGCACGCCGCCGTCGCGCGACGGATCGACCAAGGGTTGCTCCGCTTCCTCGGCGGGCAAGTTGATGAGCGGGACGTAGTAGCCCATGCCGAGGACCAGGTACTCGGGCCGCATGGACCGCCCGGTGCGGCGGCGCCACGAGCCATCGTACTCCCGCATCGTGAACGTGACGCGATCCTCGGGCGAGGTGAAGAACGCGATGTTCACATTCGGCGCATCGGCGAAACACGCGGCCACCCTGCCGGTGACGATGATGGTCTCCTCGAACGGGTCGCCGTGCAGGAACCGCACCTCGCCCTCGAGCTCGAGCGCCTTCTTGTCGGCAAGCCATCTGCGCGCGGGCCTCTCGGGCTCGGCGCCGGTCATTCCGCGGCCGCCTCGGGCCTGTGCGGCCGTCCCCGGCAACGCCGTCCGAGGCACGGGCACGAAATCCTCGATCTGCGCCTCGCTTGCGAAATCGTACGTCAGGTGGACGCTGCCGGCGCGCGGCGTCTTCACGGACTTGGCGTGGAAGAAGCTGTCGAGCGGCCCGCTCGCGAGAATGCCGGCGCGATCCGCGACGAACCAGGCCCTGAGCGCGCCCGCGATGTCCGCATGCGCGTTCGGCCACGCGCAGAGCAGCCGCGCGGCTTCGCGCGCCGTGAAGACCCGCGTCTCGGGCGCCGCGCTCTCGGCCCCGGCAAGCTCCTCGCGGAAGGCCTCGAGCGCCTCGTAGCGCGCGGTCAGCCACATCGCGCCGTGGTCGGCCGCACGCATCTCGTTCTCGGTGCGGGCCTCGGCGGGCAGATCGGGCGCAAGGAGAAGCGCGGCGGCGGGCTCCTTGCCCGCGCGCAGGAGCCACAGAAGACCGAGCGGCGCCCTGAGCCGCGCGTCGCCGAGGATCGCGAGGATCGCATCGGGCGTCACCTCGAACACGGAGCGCATTTCCCGGCGCTTCCCGGCTCCGGTTCTCTCGAGGCTCAGGCGGTCGCGCGCGATCGCCGCCACGCGGAAGCGGCCCTCGATCGGACTCCCGAGGGGATCGGGAAGGAACGCGAGGTCGGTCTCCTTGCCGGCCGCGGCCGCATCCTTGAACACGGTCGCGAGCCGCTCCCAGAGCGCCGCCGCCCCCTCCACCTCGGCCCTGAGCGGTGCGAGCTCCTTCGCGGCCGCCGGCCGTTCCGCGAGGAAGTCCTCGATCGCCCTGGATGCCGCCGGGAAGTCGAGCGCGGCCATGCGCGCCATGACGTCGCGCTTCAAGAGCCGCATGCCCTCAACGACGGCCGCGCGCGCGTCGTACGCCCTCGCGACGACCTGCAGGATCTGCTCGAGGCGCGCGCTCTCCGCGCCGGGCAGTCGGGCGCGCAGCGTTTCGACTTCGGCGCGGGCATCCTCGAAACGATGGGCATCGCACAGCGCCGTGACGCGGGACATGCAGCCGGTCAGCTCGGCCTCGATCTTCGAGCGCAGCGTCTCTACGAGCAACGCGCGCACGGCAGCGAGCTCCGCCGATGCGGGGAAGCCCTCGATGGCCGCGGCGGCGCGGGCGAGGTCGTTTTCCGCGAGCAGGCCTTCGATCCGGGCCGCCAGTTCCCGAGCCGCGCGCGCGGCCTCGGTCTCGGCCTCGGC
>JBFZCA010000303.1:0-13996 GCA_041308205.1 Planctomycetota bacterium
GCGCGAATTGCCGCCGCGGCCGCGCCGCGCGTGCGCGGGAGGAGCTGCGGCTCCTGCGTGAGCGCGGCGATCAACGCCACGCTCGGCACGCAGCCGAGCCCGTCGGCCTCGAGCAGCATGCGCGCGCAGCGCGGGTGCACGGGGAAGGCGAGCATGCGCTTTCCGAGCGTCGTGATGGCGCCGTTCGGCCCGCAGGTTGCGCCCAGGTCGGCGAGCAGGCGCTCGGCGTGGGCGCGCGCGTTCGGTTCGGGCGCCTCCAGCCACGGGAACGCGGCCGTGTCCGCGATTCCCATGCCCTTGAGCGCCAGGAAGGCCTCGCTCAGATCGATGCGCTTGATCTCGGGAAGCTCGAATGCCGGCCTGAGCGCCTGCTCGCGCTCCGTCCAGAGGCGCACGCAGCGTCCCGGCGCGGTTCTGCCGGCGCGTCCCGCGCGCTGGTCGGTCGACGCGCGGCTCACGCGCGCGATCCAGAGCGTGTCGATGCCCCGGCGCGGGTCGAAGCGCGGCACGCGCGCGAGGCCGCTGTCGATGACGATGCGGATTCCGGGGATCGTCAGCGAGGTCTCGGCGACGTTGGTCGCCACGATGATCTTGCGCCGGTCGTGCTCGGCGAGCGCCGCGTCCTGGTCCTGGGGCGGGAGGTCGCCGTACAGCGGCAGGAGGACGCAGTCCGACGCGGCGCGCGACGCCTGCAGGGCCGCGAGCGTGCGCCGGATCTCGTAGGCGCCGGGCATGAAGATGAGGACGTCGCCGGGCGCGCCCGCGCGCGCGCAGCGTTCGAACGCTTCGACCGCGGCGTCCCAGATGCGCTCCTCGGGGTCGGGCGTCCGCTCCAGGTACTCGATCGCCACGGGGAACGGGCGGATATCGGTGCGGACGGCCGGCACGGGCGCGAGGTACGCCTCGACGAGCTCGGTCGCGAGCGTCGCCGACATCACGACGAGCCGCAAGTCGGGGCGGGTCGAACGCTGGAGCTGGAGCGCGCGCGCGAGCGTGATGTCGCCCGCGAGATGGCGCTCGTGGAATTCGTCGAACACGATGCACGCCGTGTCGGCGAGCGCGGGGTCGGCGAGCATCCGGCGCAGGAGGACGCCCTCGGTGACGAACACGATGCGGCTCCGGGCCGAGAGGATATTCTCGAAGCGCATCTGGCAGCCGACCTCGTCGCCGAGCTCGGTTCCGCGCAGGCGGGCGACGCGCCTGGCGAGCATGCGCGCGGCCAGGCGGCGCGGCTGGAGGACGAGCACGCGGCCCGCGCCGGCAAGTCCCCGGTCGAGCAGCATCTGCGGCACGTGCGTCGACTTTCCCGCGCCCGTCGGCGCCTGGACGATGAGGCGCGGGCAATTCTCGATGGCGCGGACTATATCCTCTTCCGCGGCATGAATGGGAAGGATCTCGCGGGCCATACCCGTGCAATCATACCCCGCCGCGCCTGTCCGGCGCGCGCCCGCGTTGCCGGGGGCGCGCCGGGCCCCTATACTGGATGTCATCTGCCCCGCAGCGCGCGGTCCGGCGAGGGTCCCGTGCGCCTGCACTCGAGAGACGGAGCCGCATGAAGAAGGCCTGTGCGTATGTCGTCATGCTCGCGGCCGCGGCGTACGCCGCGGCGCCCGACATCAGCGAGTTCATGGCGGCGAATATGGCGACGCTGAACGACGCGGACGGCGATGCGTCGGACTGGATCGAGATCTGCAACCCCGGCGCCGAGCCCTTGAGCCTCGAGGGCTGGCACCTGACCGACGACCCCGAGGAGCTCGACAAGTGGAGCTTCCCTGCGGTGACCCTTCCGGCCGGCGGCTACCTGGTCGTGTTCGCATCGGGCAAGAACAGGCGCGACCCGGCCGGGGAGCTGCATACCAGCTTCCGGCTGAACGCCGGCGGCGACTATCTCGCGCTCACGGCGCCCGATGGGAGCACGATCGCGCGGGAGTTCGCCCCCGCGTTTCCGCTGCAGCAGACGGATTTCTCGTTCGGCATCGGCACGCGGGTGTGGGTCACGGATGTCGTGTCCCTGCATGCGCCGCTGCGGGTGCTCGTGCCGCCGGACGACTCGCTCGGGAACTCGTGGACGGGCGGCAGCGAGCCCTTCGACGACAGCGGCTGGACGTTCGGCCCGGGCGGCGCCGGCTACGTGACGATGGTCCCGGGATTTCTCGTCCGCAACCACCTCGCGAACACGGGCGTCTGCACCCTCGAAGCCGCCGAGCAGGTCGTCGCCCTGCCGGCGCTCCAGAGCAGGGTCGCGGCCCAGAACACGCCGGTCGTCGACTTCGCCGGGAACGGCGCCTGCTGCCACTACAACCGCGACATGCTCTTTCCCGGCGCGGCGCCCGGCGTCGACGAGAACAACTTCGCCGTCCTGGCGACCGCGGTCCTGACCATTCCCGAGGCGGGCCAGTGGACCTTCGGCGTCATGAGCGACGACGGCTTCAGCCTCGATCTCACGAACGGCATCGAGTCGTTCCGGATCTCGTATCCCGATCCGCGCGGCCCCGCCGACACGCTCGGCGTCTTCAACGTGACCGTCCCGGGGGAGTACGACCTGCGCCTCCTCATGTACGAGTGCGGCGGCGGCGCGATGGTCGAGCTCTTCGCGGCGCGGGGTAGCTTCGCCCTGTGGGACGCCGTCAGCTTCCGCCTCGTCGGCGATGTCGCGGGCGGCGGGCTCGCCGTCGTTTCCGAGATCGCCGAGGCGGATGTGCCGGGCGGCCTCCGCGACCTGATCGGCACCGATCTGGAAACCGCCATGCGCGGCGCCGGCACGAGCGCCTACGTGCGCATTCCCTTCACGGTGGACGACCCGGCATCCCTGGAGAATCTCTTCCTGCGCATGCGCTACGAGGACGGCTTCGTCGCCTACATCAACGGCGTCGAGGCGGCCCGGCGCTTCGCCCCGGCGAAGCTCTACTCCACGTCGTACGCGACCGCCGACCGCCCCCTCGATGCGGCGCTCGTCAGGGAGGACATCGACATCTCCGGCATGCTCAGCATCGTCCGGCCGGGCGCGAATCTGCTCGCGTTCCAGGGCCTGAACGACGCCGTGTGGAGCCTCGATTTCCTCCTGGCGGCGGAGGTCGCGCAGATACGGGTCGAGGCCGGCGTCGCCGGCTTCTTCTCGACGCCCACGCCCGGCGCCCCCAATGCGCCCGTCTTCGATGATTTCGTCAGGGACACGCATTTCTCGATCGACCGCGGCTTCTTCTCCTCGCCGATCGAGGTCGAGATCGCGACGGACACGCCGGATGCGGAGATCCGTTACACGCTCGACGGCACGCGCCCGACCGCGGCGACGGGAACGGTGTACGCGGGCCCCATCGCCATCGCGACGACGACGTGCCTGCGCGCGGCGGCGTTCAAGGACGGGTTCATTCCGACCAACGTCGACACGCACACGTATGTCTTCCTCGACGACGTGATCCGCCAGAACTACCAGGCGACGCTCGACATCGGCTTTCCCCCCATGTGGGGCGCCACGGCCCCCGACTACGGCATGGACCCGGACGTCATCGGGCAGACCGGGCCCGACATGTTCGGCGGCAAGTACGCGGCGACGATCAAGGACGACCTGCGCAGCATCCCGACGCTGTCGCTCGTGCTTCCCGTGGACGATCTCTTCGGGACGAACGGCATTTACACGAACTCGATCCAGCGCGGGCTCGGCTACGAGCGCGCGGCATCGGCCGAGCTCATCTACCCGGACGGCACGGTCGGATTCCAGGAGGACTGCGGGCTCAGGATGCAGGGCGGCGCGTTCCGCAGCCACGATCTGACGCTGAAGCACTCCTTTCGGCTTCTCTTCAAGGGCATCTACGGCGCGACGAAGCTCAAGTACCCCCTCTTCGGCCCCGGCGCGCCTGACCGGTTCGACACGATCACGCTGCGGGCCAATGCCAACGACAGCTACTCGTGGGTCGGCCCGGGAGGCCGCGCGCTCTACGTGCGCGACACGGTCATGCGCCGCCTCGCGCTCGACATGCGGCAGCCCGCCTGCCGCGACACGTTCGTCCACCTGTACCTGAACGGCGTGTACTGGGGGCTGTACAACCCGGTCGAGCGGGTCGATGACTCCTTCTCCGCCACGTATTTCGGCGGCGAGAAGGAGAGCTGGGATGTCATCGTCCAGGGCAACTACCCGACGGAAGGCACGGGCGACGCATGGAACCTGCTGCTCAGCCTGTGCGCGCAGGGTTTCTCCACGCTCTATCAGTACTACCGCGTTCAGGGCTGCACCATCGACGGCCTGCCCAACCCCATCCTGTCGGACCTGATCGAGGTCGGGAACTACATCGACTACATGATCGCCAATCTCTACGGCGGCAACACCGACTGGCCGCACAACAACTGGCGCGCGTCCCGGAACCGCGACGGCGGCGCCGGGTTCAGGTTCTTCCTGTGGGACACCGAGTTCGCGATGGGCATCGGGTCCGATCTCTACACGAACCTGACCGGCGTGACGACCGGCGTGGCGGTGCCGTGGGCGGCGCTCAGGCAGAATGCCGAGTTCCGCATGCTGCTTGCCGACCGCATCCACGCGCACTTCTTCGACGGCGGCGCGCTTGCGGTCGATCCGAGGTATCCCTTCTGGGACCCCGCGCAGCCCGAGCGCAACCGCCCCGCGGCCCGGTTCAAGAACACGTGCGACCTCGTCCACCGCGCGATGGTTGCGGAGTCCGCCCGCTGGGGCGACATGCACGTCGTGAGCCCGTACACGCGCGACGAGCACTGGGCGAAGGAGCGCGACAATCTCCTCGCCAACTACTTCCCGCAGCGCTCCGCCGTCGTCGTCCAGCAGTTCCGCGGCGCGGGGCTCTATCCGTCCGTGGAGGCGCCGGTGTTCAGCCGGCACGGCGGCGCGATCGATCCCGGCTTCGTGCTGCGCGTGAACGAAACCGAGGGCACGGTGTACTACACGCGTGACGGGAGCGATCCGCGCCTCATCGGCGGCGCCGTGGCGCCGGGCGCCGCCGTGTACGTCGACGGCGTGACTGAGACGATCGTGGGCGAGGATGCGCCGTGCCGCGTGCTCGTGCCCACGGACAGCGCGCTCGGGCTCGCGTGGACGGCCGCCGACTTCGACGATTCCGCGTGGCGCGCCGGCGCGATGGGGGTTGGCTTCGAAGCGGAGACGGGCTACGAGTCCTACCTGCACACCTCCGTCCGGGAGGAGATGTACCGGACGAACGCGTCGGTCTACATTCGCGTGCCCTTCCAGATCGAGAATCCGGCGGACGTCGCGTCGCTCACGATCGCCATGCGCTACGATGACGGATTCATCGCCTCCATCAACGGCACGATGGTCGCAATGCGCAACGCGCCCATGTTTCCCGCCTGGAACTCGCGCGCGACGGCGCCCAATCCCGACGCCGAAGCCATTCTGCCCGAGCCGATCAAGATGCAGAACAGGGAAGGGCTTCTGCGCACGGGCGCGAACGTGCTTGCCATCCACGGCCTGAACGAGCTGCCGGAGTCGCCGGACATGCTGATCTCCGCGACGGTCGAGACGACGCTGCTCGAGGGCGGCGGGATTCCGCTCGCCGAGACGACGCTGGTGCGCGCGCGCACGATTCTCCGGGGGCAGTGGAGCGCCATCACCGAGGCCGTCTTCCATGTCTACCGCCCGCTCGATGCCCTGCGGATCACGGAGCTCATGTACCACCCGCTCGACGAGGAGACGATCGACGGAGACGCGTTCGAGTTCGTCGAGCTCAAGAACACCGGAGGTGAGATCCTCGACCTGAGCGGCGTCGCGCTGACGGACGGCATCGCGTTCACGTTCCCCGAGGGGACCGTCCTGGGCCCCGGCGGCTTCCTGCTCCTCGTGTCGGACCACGCCGCGTTCCAGACCCGGTACCCCGGCATCGACGTCGTGTTCGGCGTGTACGACGGGAACCTGTCGAACGGCGGGGAGCGCATCGTGCTCGCCGATGCGGGCGGCGCCGTTCTTTCCGACTTCGCGTACGATGATGCCCTGCCGTGGCCCGCCGCGGCGGACGGCGAGGGTTCGTCGCTCGTGCCGGTCGACCCGGCCGCCGCCGGCGATCTCAGCTCCTCCGCGTACTGGTGCAGCAGCGCGTGGTTCGGCGGCTCTCCCGGAGAGGACGATCCCGGCGGGTCGGCGGTGGGCGGATGGCAATTGCCCGGCGACATCAACCAGGACGGCAGGCTCGACATCTCCGATGCCGTGAGCACGCTCCGCGCGCTGTTCGGCGGCGCGGCGGCGGAGCTCCCGTGCGAAGGGTCGAGCGCCGGCGACGGCGGCAACCGCATCCTGCTCGATCTGAACGCCGACGCGCGCGTCGATATCGCCGACGCGGTCCACCTGCTCGGCTATCTGTTCGGCGGCGGCCCGCGGCCGGCGCTCGGCGTGCGTTGCACGCGCATCGAGGGATGCCCGAACGTGTGCTATTGATCCTGTCCCCGTTGCGGGCGTGTTCTTCCTCGGCGACAATTCGTGGAGTGCCGGCCGCCTTCGCCAAGGCTACGGCGGCCAAGGAGGAACCATGCAACTCATTCGTTCGGCGGCGGGCGCGGCCATCCTTCTGAGCGTCCTCGGCGCGGGCGCGGCGGAAGGCGAGCGCGCGAGCGTGAAGGTCGCGGATCTGCGCTGCGAGTATCTCGAGGACCCGCTCGGCATCGATGTGCGGGAGCCGCGCCTGAGCTGGAAGCTCGTCGCCGCGAGCCCGCTTGCGCGCGGGCTTGCCCAGACGGCGTACCGCGTGCTCGTCGCGAGCACGGATACGCTGTGCGCCCAGGACAAGGGCGACCTCTGGGACAGCGGGGACGTGGCATCGGATCAGTCGGCGCACGTCGCGTACGCGGGCACGCCGCTCGTGTCGGGAATGCGCTGCGTCTGGAAGGTCCAGGTGCGCGACCGGCAGGGCGCCCGCTCGGCGTGGAGCGCGCCCGCCGTCTGGACCATGGGCATTCTCGATCGCGCCGAATGGGCGGGCGCGTGGATCGGCACGGACAAGCTCTTCGTCAAGGGGCAGGGTTCGCCGCCCGACAACGACGTGCCCGATCCGTGGCTCCGCACGACGTTCACGCTCTCCAAGGCGCCGGCGCGCGCCGTCGCCTACGTCGCGTCCGTCGGGTATCACGAGCTGTACGTCAACGGGCGGAGGGCGGGCGACGCGGTGCTCGCGCCCAGCGTGACCGAGAACGGCGTGCGCGCCCGGTACGTGACGTACGAGATCGCGCCGCTCCTGCGCGAGGGCGCGAACGCGATCGGCATCTGGCTCGGCGTCTCGTGGTCGATCTTTCCGCACTTCGCGGCCGCGGACAGGCCGAAGACGCCGATCGTCCTGGCGCAGATCGATGTCGAGGACGAGACGGGAGCGCGCTCGCGTATCCATACCGATGCAACCTGGCGGACGCACCCGAGCCCCAGCACGCTGCTCGGCGTCTGGAACTTCATGAACTTCGGCGGCGAGCGCTACGATGCGGCCAAGGAGATGCCGGGCTGGTGCGAGCCCGGTTTCGACGATTCCGGGTGGGACAGGGCCGCGGTGTACACGGTCCCGTTGCAGCTTTCGGCCGACATGGTCGAGCCCAACCGCACGGTCAAGGAGATCCGCCCCGTTGCCATCGAGCAGGTCGAGACCGGCGCGTACCGCGTCGACATGGGCGTCAACTTCGCGGGCTGGGTCGAGGTCGAGCTCGAAGGCCGGCCGCATGCGCAGGTCACGTTCCAGTTCTCGGAGCATCCCGCGAAGCGCATCACGCACAACCTGCGCAGCATCTACATGCTCGGTCCCTCGGGAAAGGGCGTGTTCAGGAACCGCTTCAACTACGCCGTCGGCCGCTGGATGCGCATTCTCGGGCTCACGGAGAAGCCCGCGCTCGAGCGCATCCGCGGCTGGATGATCCGGAGCGATTACGTGCGCGCCGGGCATTTCGAATGCGCCGACGCGCTGCTGAACCGCATCTACGACGCGACGTTGTGGACCTTCGAGAACTTGAGCCTCGGCGGCTACGTCGTCGACTGCCCGCAGCGCGAGCGCATGGGCTACGGCGGCGACGGGCACGCGACGACGGAGGCGGCGCTCTGCAACTACGGCCTGGGCGCCTTCTACACGAAGTGGGCGCAGGACTGGCGCGATGTCCAGGGCGCGGACGGCAACCTGCCGTACACGGCGCCGACCCGCTGGGGCGGGGGCGGCCCGGGGTGGAGCGGATTCTGCATCACGCTGCCGTGGCTCGTCTACGAGCGCTACGGCGACACGCGCATCCTCGCGGAGAGCTTCTCCGTCATGGCGCGATGGCTCGCCTTTCTCGAGACGAAGGCGCGCGAGGACCTGCTCGTCAGGTGGGGCGGCGAGTGGGATTTCCTCGGCGACTGGCTCTGGCCCGGCGCGCAGGGCGTGAACGGCGACACCCGGGAGACGCTCTTCTTCAACAACTGCTACTGGGTCTACAACCTGGCGACCGCGGCGCGCATCGCCGATGTCCTCGGCAAGAAGAGCGAGGCCGAGAGCTACCGGGTGCGCGCCGCGGAAGTCCGCGCGGCGATCCAGAAGAAGTTCTACGTGCAGGATGCGAAGAGCTACGTCAACGGTTTCCAGGCCTACCGCGCCATGGCGCTCCTCGTCGACCTCCCGCCCGAGGGGGACCGCGCGGCCGTGTGGAAGGGCCTCGAGGACGAGATCCTCGTCACGCGCGAGGGACACTTTCACGCGGGCATCACGGGCGGCGCCTTCCTCATGAAGACGCTGCGCGAGGCCGGACGCAACGATCTTGTCCATGCCATGGCGACCAAGGAGGACTATCCGAGCTTCGGCGACATGCTCGCAAAGGGCGCGACGACCCTGTGGGAATCGTGGGAGGGCGGCGATCTGTCGCTCCTCCACAGCTCGTACCTGTGGATCGGCGCGTGGTTCATCGACGGGCTCGGCGGCATCAAGGTCGACCCCGATGCGCCCGGATTCAAGCGCTTCATCGTCAAGCCGGGCCTCGTCGCCGGGCTCCCGTGGGTGCGGTCGCGCTACGATTCGCTCTACGGGACCGTCGTGAGCGAGTGGAAGATCGACGGCGACAAGAAGTGCTTCGCCGTCGGCGTGCCGCCCAACACGACGGCCATGTTCATCGCGCCGGGCGGCGAGAAGATCACGGAAAGCGGCGCGCCGATCGAAAAGGCCGCGGGCGTGACCGTGGTGCGGGCGAACGCATCCGAGCTCGTGCTCGAGCTCGCGAGCGGGAAGTACCTCTTCGACGTGGAGTGAGAGCGCCGGAGAGGACGCCGGCGCATTCCCGCCGGCCGCGCCGCGTTCACGGTCGGGACTCGCCGCCGGCGCGCGGCGCCTCGGCCGGCGATTCCGTTCCCTGCGGAGCCTTCTGCGACAGGCCTTGCGCCTCGAGAATGTGCTTCACGAGCCGCGCAACGTACTCGTTGGCTCTGGCGGGGGCGGAGGGGTCCTTGGCCGGGAGCTCTCCGACCGGCGCCGCGAGGGGAGCCGCCTTGTCGCCGAGGGCATCGATGGCGTTGAGCGCATCAATGGCGACGTAGGCGCCGTTGGCGACCGGCGAGGCGAGCGCCCGCAGAACGTCCAGGGCGGCGCGAAGGTCGTTCTCGTCGCCGTGCTCGCCCAGAATGCGGGCGGCGGCGATTCTGACGCTCGGGGAGCTGTCGGCAAGCGCCGCGCGCACATCATCGCGGGCCGCCGCGAATGCGGGCGCGCCGCGCATCAGAATGCCGAGCATTGCCCAGCAGCGTACGGCCCCGTCGTCATCGCGGAGCCCCGCACGCAGCGCGGGGAGCGCCTCCGGCGCCAACAAGGACGCCGTGTCGGCCATGTGCATGATTCTCGCGAGCGGGTACCTCGACTCGTCGCGGGCCATGTCGTACACCGCGCCGCCGCCCGCGCGCCGGTGGAGCTCCGCCTCGCTCAGGAATCCTGCATCGCGGATCGCCAGGGCGTGCTCGCGCTGCGCCAGGCGGAGCCTTTCGAGGACGGCCCGGTGCTCGGGGGAATCCGCCAGGTTGCGCGTCTCATCGGGGTCGGCGGCGAGGTCGTAGAGCTCCTCGGGGGGCTTGGGCAGCCAGAAGCGCGCCTGCACGGCGTTGAGCGCGCCCTCGTCGTGAAGGCGCTTCCACACGCGCGTCGTCGGCGTCTCGAACATGTAGCCTATGTGCTGTCCGTACGGAAGGTGCGGCATGTAGTTCCGGACGTACACGTAGCGCTCGTCGCGCACCGATCGCACCATGTCGATGCGCTCGTCCATGCGGCCCCGGAAGCCGTGAAGGTACGCGGGGGCCGGGGACTCGAACGGCCCCATGAAGGCGCGGCCCTGCATCCATTCGGACGGCCGCTCTCCGGCGAGGCTGAGCAGCGTCGGCGCGAGGTCGACGAAGCCCACGAGGCGCAGCGACTCGCCGCCCGGGCGATAGTCCTTCGGCGCGAGGTGCGCGAGCGTGGCCGGGACATGGACGATGAGCGGCACGCTGAGCCCTGAGTTGTACGGCCAGCGCTTGCTTCGGGGCATGCCGGAGCCGTGGTCGCCGTAGAAGAAGACGATGGTGTCGCCGGCCAGGGAGGCATCCTCGAGCTCGTGCAGGAGCTTCCCGGCCTGCGCGTCCATCGTCTGAATGTTGTCGTAGTACTGCGCCCAGTCCCGGCGCACCTCGGGCGTGTCGGGGTGGTACGCCGGCACGCGCACCCCGGCGGGATCGTGGATCGCCGTGTGCGGGCGCTTCCTGATCTGGCTCTCGTGCGTGACGGTCAGGTTGAAGATCGCGAAGAACGGCGCGCCGGGGGGCCGGTTCTTGTAGTGCGCCTTGCCCGAGGATTCGTCCCAGACCTTCCCGCGGCGGGCGAGGTTGTAGTCCTCCTTGCTGTTGTTGGTGCAGTAGTATCCGGCCGCGCGCAGGAGCTGCGGATACATGCGCATGAAGTCGGGCATGGCAAGGTCGCTTCGCATGTGCTCCGAGCCCGTCGAGGTGGGGTACACGCCCGAGATGATCGCCGTCCGTGCGGGCGCGCAGACGGGTGCGTTCGACCACGCGTTGCGGAAGCGAAGGCCGCGCGCGGCGAGGCGGTCGAGGTTCGGCGTCGTCGCGTACGCATCGCCGTAGCACCCGAGCTGCGGTCCCGTGTCCTCGCAGGTGATCCAGAGGATGTTCGGCCGCTCGGCGCCGCGCGCCGGGGCGATGAGTGCGAAAGTCAACGCCGCACACGACGGAGCGAGAACGAATACGCGCATGGGCTGCAGTCTCCTTGCCGCCATCATATGCCCGCGCGTGAACGGACATCAATGCGGCGCCGCCTTTCGCACTTCTCCCTCGACCGTTCGTGGGGTATACTATCCTCTCAACGCTCTCGCACTGGTTCAACGACGTCGAGCTGCTTGTACGCGCGAATGCCTTTTGGACCCGTCCTGAAAGCATTGCCGCGCGCCGACACGACGGCCGCAGAAAGGGGAATTCACCCTGGATTTCGACTCGCTGAACCTTCCCCCGCGCCTCCGCGAGAACATCCGGAGCCTCGGGTACGAGACGCCCACCCCCATCCAGCACAAGGCCATTCCGGCCGTCCTTGAGGGGCGTGATGTCATCGGATTGGCCCAGACCGGCACGGGCAAGACCGCCGCCTTCGCCATCCCGCTCATCCAGCGGCTCGTGAAGGGGCCGCGCCACAGGCTGCGCGTCCTCGTCATCGGGCCCACGCGCGAGCTGGCCGAGCAGACGGTCGGCGCCTTCAACGAGCTCGGCGCGCACATGCACGTGCAGTGCGTCTCGATCTACGGGGGCGTCGGCATGCAGCCGCAGGTCGCGGCCCTGCGGAACGGCGCGGAAATCGCCGTCGCCTGCCCGGGACGTCTGCTCGACCACATCCGCCAGGGCACCATCCGGCTCGGGCAGATCGAGTGCCTCGTGCTCGATGAGGCCGACCGCATGTTCGACATGGGGTTCCTGCCGGACATCCGGAAGATCCTGCACGAGCTGCCGGCGCCGCGCCAGACGCTCCTCTTCTCCGCCACGATGCCGGACGAGATTCGCGCCTTGACCGGCGAGTTCCTGCGCCTGCCCGTCACCGTGCAGATCGCGCACTCGCGGCCGGTCGAGTCGGTCTCGCACGCGCTCTACCCGGTGCGTTCGCACCTGAAGACGCCGCTCCTGCTGGCGATTCTCGACCGCATCGACCGCGAATCGGTGCTCGTCTTCACGCGCACGAAGCACCGCGCCAAGCGGCTTGCCGAGCAACTCGGGCGCGCCGGCCACGGGGCCGCGTGCATCCAGGGCAATCTCTCCCAGCACCAGCGCACGAAGGCCATGGACGGCTTCCGGAGCGGCAGGTTCCGGATCCTCGTGGCGACCGACATCGTCGCGCGGGGCATCGATGTCTCCACGATCTCGCACGTCATCAACTTCGACATGCCGCACACCCCGGATGAATACACCCATCGAATCGGCCGCACCGGCCGCGCCGCGAAGAAGGGCGATGCGTTCACGCTCGTGTGCGCGGAAGACGAGAATGTGGTCCGCGCGATCGAACGCGTGCTCCGCGCGCGCATCGAGCGGCGCACGCTCGACGACTTTGACTACGCGGCGGCCCCGCCGCCGCGCCCGGCGCACTCGCCGCACGCGCGAGGCGCCCCGGCGAGGGAACCGAGGGGGGGACATGCGTGGCGGAATACGCGGCAACGCGCGCCGGAACACGCGCACGCGGACCGCGATGCTCCCGCCGTCGCGCACCATCTGAGGCCGGTGGGGCGGCCGGGTTCGCGCTTCAAGCGAAAAGCTCGCCGGCGGCGCGGCCGCGGATGAACGGTCTCGGGAGAATGTCCATGCGTTCGGATCCAAGTCTTCCTTGCCTGCGGTTCGGCGACCTCGCCGTCCAGATGCCCGTCATCCAGGGCGGCATGGGCGTCGCGATCTCGCTCTCGGGCCTGGCGGCGGCCGTCGCCGACGAGGGCGGGGTCGGGGTCATTGCGACGGCGGGCATCGGCGTGCGCGAGCCGGACATGGCGACGAACTTCCGCGAGGCCAACGTGCGCGCGTTGCGCAACGAGATCCGCACGGCGCGTGCGAACACCCGCGGCGTTCTCGGCGTGAACATCATGGTCGCGCTGACGAACTACGAGGATGTTGCCCGTACGGCCATGGACGAGGGAATCGATGTGATCCTCTCCGGCGCCGGTTTGCCGATGCATCTGCCGGACTACCGTCCGGCGGGATCGCGCACGAAGCTCGTGCCCATCGTGTCGTCGGGGAGAGCCGCGGCGCTCATCGCGCGGCGCTGGATGGAACGCTGCGGCTACGTGCCCGATGCGTTCGTCGTGGAAGGCCCGCTCGCCGGCGGCCACCTGGGGTTCACGCTGGCGCAGATCGATGATCCCGCCTACGCGCTCGAACGGCTCGTGCCGGACGTGTGTGCGGTCGTGCGCGCCATCGAACAAAGGGCGGGGCGCAGAATCCCGGTCATTGCCGCGGGCGGGATCTACACCGGCGCCGATATCCGGCGTTTTCTGGAGCTGGGCGCCTCGGGCGTTCAGATGGCGACGCGCTTCGTGACGACGTTCGAGTGCGATGCCGCCGACGGCTTCAAGCAGGCGTACATCGATGCCGAGGAGTGCGACCTGGTGATAATCAAGAGCCCGGTCGGGATGCCCGGCCGCGCGATCCGGAACGGCTTCATCGACGACATCGCGCGCGGCGCCGTGAAGCCCTATCAGTGCAGCTTCCACTGCATCGCGACGTGCGACATCCGCACGAGCCCGTACTGCATCGCCCACGCGCTCTTCAGCGCGCGGCGCGGCGACATGCGGCACGGGTTCGCGTTCGCCGGCGCCAACGCGTGGCGCGCGACGGAAGTGGTGTCCGTCGCGCAGCTCATGGCGACGCTGCGGGAGGAGTACCGTCTCTCGGCGCGGTCGTGCGCGATCGGCGTGCCCGCGCCCGCCTGCGCCGTGTGATCGCGGGTCTCGGCGCTTCACTGCGCCGGCGCGTTCACGATGGCGAACGCGCCCGCGAAGGGGATGGGCGCGGTCAAGGGAGAGCGAA
>JBFZCA010000304.1:0-5179 GCA_041308205.1 Planctomycetota bacterium
CGATCAGCTCGTGTTCCGTACGCATCGTTCGTCTTCCTTGCTTCGGGACGCGCCCGCGCGCCCGCGCCGTTCAGTGCCGGTACAGAAACTCGGCGCTGTTGACGAGCGCCCACACGAGATCGATAAGAGCCTCGCGCCCCTTGACGGCGCCCGATCCGGCGTACGCGGCGACGGCCGCGAGCTCGGCCTCGGTGGGCGGGCGCGAGAGAATCGAGAGATAAACCTCGTCGATGATCTCGCGCTGCTTCTTGCCCGACCCGAGGAGCGCCCGGAGCGCCGGGCCCTGCTCCAGCTTGCGTTGCACGTGACTCGAGTTCAGGAGGAACAGCCGCTGGGCGGCGCTCGGGCGGTTCGAGCGCTCGGAGTCCAGCCCGGTGTCGCGCGCCGGGCGGCCGAACGTCTCCAGGAATGAGCTGCTTATGCTGCCGTCGGGCAGCGCGATCGAGCGCTGCTCCTCCGGAATGAAGGTGAACGGCTCCGGGATGGCGCTCGAGTACCTCTCCGCCGTCCCCGTGATCCGGTTCAGTGCATCGATGAGCACCTCTGCGTCCAGCCGGCGAAGCGGATAGTGCGCGAACAGGGCCTCCGCCTCCGCGCCGCCGCCCGCGGGGATCGGCGAGAGCTGGTACGTCGTCGAATTCGCGATTGCCCGGTAGAGGTGCTTGAGGTCGTAGCGCGCGGCGACCAGCTCCCGCGCGAGATGCGAGAGGAGCTCGGGATTGGAGGGCGGGTTGTCGGGGCGGAAGTCATCGGGCTCGTGGACGATGCCGCGGCCGAGGAGCCGGCACCACACGCGGTTGGCCGCGGCGCGCGCGAACCAGGGATTGTCCGGCGAGATCAGCCAGTCGGCGAAGACCTCGCGGCCGTCGCGGTCGGGCGGCGCGTCCGCAACCGTTCCGTCCGGAAAGACCGCCTTGCCGGCGGCCTCCTTGTCCCGGTCGAAGAACACGATCTCCTCTTTCCACTCGATCGTGCTCTTGTAGCCGATGCGCGAGAAGAAGGCGGCCATGCCCGCCAGGCGCTCTCCCGGCCACTTCTCGGCTCGCGCGCCCATGAAGGTCAGGGCGGCGGCCTGGGCGATGGTTTCGGGCTCCCGGCTCTGCACGGCGCGGTAGAAGTTGACCTGGGGCACGCGGAAGTTGCTGCCGCTCGAGGTGAGCAGTTCGCGCGCGAACCGGTCGTACGGCATGTTCTCTGCGATCGAGCTCCGGATCCAGCGGTGGTAGGCCTGCGCGGCGTTCGGCCACAGGTTGATGGGGAACTCGGCCTTGACCCGCAGGAGATCGCTCCAGTGCATCGCCGCGTAGTCGGCGAACGCGTCGGAGACAAGCAGGCGCTCGATCAGGGCGCGGCGCTTGTCCGGGCTCTTGTCGCGCAGGAACTCCCGCGCCTCGGCGGCGGCGGGCAGCGTGCCGGCGAGGTCGAGATACGCCCGGCGCACGAAGACCGCATCGGAGCACACCCTGGCGGGCGCGATGCCGCGCTCCTTGAGCCGCTCGAAGACTAGTTCGTCGATGCGCCCCTGCGGAACCGCTGCGCCGTCGCGCTCGTACGGGCGCGTGACGGCCAGCGCGGTGTCGGGGGCGGCCAGGGCCGCCATGAGGACCACCGTGATCATCGGGGGTGTCTCCCTGTGCGCCGGTCGATCGTTGATGGCCGCGGACACGAGCCATGCCGGCTCTTTCCGTATTAAACACCGAAGGAGCCCGCAAGTCGCGGGGGTGGAGCCGCCTGTCCGAACCCGGGCGCTCAGTCGGCGCGGCGGCTTCCCGGGGCGATGGCGTTCAGCCGCGCGCGGAGCTCGTCAACGACGGCCTTGAACTCCGGCGCCGAGGCCAGGTTATGGAGCTCCGCGGGGTCGCGTTCGTGATCGTAGAGCTCGCACCCGGCCTTGCCCCAGTCGGTGAAGCGCCACCTCTCGGTGCGCAGGCTGTAGCCCCGCGCCTCGCCGGCGCCGCCTCGCCCGCCGCCCCGGAAAACCTGCGTGACCGCGGGCCGGTCCCATGCCGCACGGGGGTTCTCAACCAGCGAGCGCAGCGACACGCCGTCCAGACCGGCGGGGATCTCGAGGCCGGCCAGGTCGGCGAGCGTGGCGTGGAGGTCGACGAGCTCGACGGTCCGCCCGCAGGTCTTCCCGGCGGCGCAGCCCGGCGCGGCGATGACGAGCGGCACGCGCGCGGCCTCCTCGAAGAGCGTCCTCTTCTGCCAGAGCCCGTGCTCGTAGAGGTGGTAGCCGTGGTCGCTCAGGAAGACGACGATCGTTTTCTCGGTCAGCCCGAGCCGGTCGAGCGCATCGAGAATGCGCCCCGCCTGGGCGTCCATGAACGACGCGGACGCGAAGTAGGCCTGAATGGCTTCGCGGCGCTGCGAGTCGGTCATGCCCTCCTCGTCGTTCTTGAAGACGAGGGCGGGGCGGGGGACGGTGCTCCGGTAGCCCTCGGGCACGGCGGGCAGCGCCAGGCGCTCGGGCTCGTAGAGGCCGAAGTACTTCTTCGGCGACACGTACGGCGTGTGCGGCCGGAAGAAGCCGGCGCAGATGAAGAACGGCGCGTCCTTCTTCTTCTCGAGCAACCGAATGGTCTCGTCCGCGATCTTGCCGTCGGTCTGCTCGATGTCCTCGCCCTCGGCCGCGAGGCGCGACAGCCGCGCGCCGAGCTGGTTCAGCTTCCAGCCGGTCTTCCAGCTCGACCGGCCGCCGGGGCCGGCCGCGATGCCCTCGATGAGACCGACATCATCGACGTCGCGGCCCTTGGGATTGAACCGGTCCTGCCACGAATACGGGTCATCGAGGCCGTCGGTGCCGATCTGCGCGGGCACGCCGTAGTGATAGAGCTTGCCGACGCGCGCGACGTAGTAGCCCGCCTTCCGGAACGTCTGTCCCAGGCTCTGCGCGCCGGGCGTCGTGTCGCGGAACTGGGTCTGGTTCTCCCAGACGCGCGTCGTGTCGGGCCTCAGCCCCGTCAGGAACGACGTGCGCGATGGGTTGCAGAGCGGGTACTGGCAGTACGCCCGCTCGAAGCGCACGCCGCGCGCGGCGAGCCGGTCGATGGCGGGCGACTTCACCACGGGATCGCCGTAGCAGCCGAGCCGCGCGGCGAGGTCGTCGGATACGATCAGCAGGACGTTCGGCCTCGGCCGCTCCGTCGCGCACGCGGCGCACGAAACGACGATCGCCGCGAGCAGCAGGAAGCTACGTCGCATGGGATCCTCCTATTCTGCCTAGCTGCGCCGGCCGCGGGATTACGCGCGCATGGACACGGCGGCGGTGCGCACGGCGGCCTACATGCTACCGCGCCTGCCGGCATTCGGTCTATCGGGATTCGGCGGGGCGGGTCCGCGCACTGACACAAGTCTGGTGCGGCCAGAGATCCCACGGGCTCATGCAGAAGCTGCGGTACACTACATGAGCATACGCCCGCTGTGTCCATACGACATCGTCACACGCTGCCGGAAAGATCCTTCCTCAACGCGAGAGCGGTGTCACCCACTGCCCTTGAGTAGCCTCGGAGAGAGCCTCTCTCGCTCGCTGCACGATTTCCCTGTCGACACAGAACATACCATTGGAGATTCTGAAGGCACCCCTGAGCAAGTACAAGGCGAAATCGACCTCTTGACCATCGATTCTCCCGAACACGATGACTTCGGGCGCGCAAGGCAGTGTTTCCAATTCAGCATCGGGCTTGCACGTCTTGCTTTTCTCCTGAAGGAATCGGTACAGCGAGGCAAGGACGTGCTTCTTTTCTTCAACGACCGGCACCTCCTTGCTGAAGCACTCCATGTAGACCGTATCGTCCAGCACCACGTGTGCATGGGCCTTCGCAGGCTCTTTCTCGCTCCGGGTGCCATTATCCACGCCCGGCTCCGGATCGTGGCTGAGAAGATCCATGTCCCTGCAGATCCATGCGACGACCACGGAGAGGACGACCAAGGCGGCAAGAACGAGCCACACGGGACGTTTCAGCTTAGTGCATCGAAGCGGCAAGTTCTGTCTCCTTCTTGGCAACGATCAGGCCGGTAAGGGATTTCCCGACGAACGCGCGACGCTCAGCGCCCGCGTGAGCCGCGCGTTCTCGGCGATCTCGTCGCGGGCCTTCGGGAACATGCCGAGGCAGATGCCGTCCTTCGGCTTCAGGCGGCTGAAGACGTACGGGAGCGTGTCCTTCGGCAGGATGCGGCCGGCGCCGAGCACCTTGTACGCGACGACCGGCTTGGCGAGCTTCGCGATCGCGGCGAGCGATTCCTCCAGGCCTTCCTTCACGTAGTCGTCCGGGCGATAGAGCGTCTGGTGATAGAAGTCCGTGGGGAGGCGCTTCTCCTCCGCCTCGAGGTGGGTCGTCGCGCGGTGCGTGGCGATGCCGGCCGGCAGGCCGCGGCTCTTCACCAGTTCGACCCAGCCGCGCACGACATCCCAGCGGCCCTTGCCGACCTCGTCATCGACGCGGCAGCCCTGGATGCACACGGCGGCCGCCTTGTGCGCGACCGCCGCGAGGATCTCCTTGTCCATCGGCAACCGGTCGGGCTGCGCGATCCAGTGCTTGAGCTTCCCGCCCTTCGCGCGGTAGTCGTCCCAGAGCTCGATCCAGTGCTCGTAGCACGGCGTCCAGACCGCGGTGATCCCGCGTTCCGCCGCCGCGTCGAGCACCTGCATGATGCGCTCGGGCGTGTAGTACGCCCGCATCTCTTCGCTCGAGGCCTGCGGGTTGCCGTGCGCGAAGCCGAAGAACGGATTGCTGCCCAGGATGAGACGCGAGACCGTGAGGTTCCCGAGCTTGATGGCCGGCATCGGGCCGGGCGCGCCGTCAGCGCCGTCCGCTCCCGCGCAACGCGCCGCCAGCGCGGCCGCGCCGATGAACGCCAGATCCCTGCCGAACTCCCTGCGGGTTGTGCGTGTCTCCATGGTTGCGTTGTACATATTCGGTGAACCCGTGCGTCGAAACGTGCAATGAACACGTCCGTTGCGCAATTGCGGCTCTGCCGGCGCTATGGAGGTGGGGACCGAAGGTCTCCACAGCGGCAATCGCTCGGCGTCCCTGCTGTCTGAGACAACCCCCCTTCCGTCCCCTTCAGGGGAAGGGGGGAAACGCCGGCTACGGCCGGCGCCTGCAGGGCCACGGTTTCACCGAATATGTACGTTGCGTTCCTCCGACTGTGACGCGGGCAATTGTACCATGCGCACCGG
>JBFZCA010000305.1:0-15201 GCA_041308205.1 Planctomycetota bacterium
GCTGCGGCCGGCGCCGCGGCTCCGGGCGACGGCTCGGCGCACGACGCCGGACTGTTCCAGCACGCAATGACCAGAAACGATGACAGCGCGAATACCATGCGACACATACGCGGCAACCGGCTCCTTTCCGCATGCAGACAACGCGACAGGGGTCGCTACGGGCGGCGCCCGCAGCCCGTGGGCCGCCGGCGGCGGTTGCATCGGCGACCGCGGCGCGCATGGCGCGTCTTCCCCGGCGCGCGGGCTCCTCGGATCACGACCTCAGAAGTATACATCCTCGCGCACCCGCGGCGTCAGTTATTATAGTCGCAGCCGGTGCACGGCGAAGTTTCAAATTTCCCGCGCGCGGAAGCCTGCCGGACAGGCCGCCTTCGCACGGGACGCGCGATCCCGGAGGCGGGGGGCCGCGGAGGAGGGCCGTCCCGCGGCAAGAGTCCTCGCCGCGGCGCCCGGGGCGGCCTTTCGCAACCGGGCTCTGTGCCGGTAAAATTCGTTGGTGCGCGCGGCACGGCCGCCGCGCGCCTGGAGGTGCCGATGGGGGCTCGTCGCCGCGGAGCGCTTTTTTCCGGAAGTTTCGACCCGCCGACATGCGGGCATCGCGAGATCATCGTGAAGGCGGCGCCGCTCTTCGACGAGCTGATCGTGGCCGTCGCGGTGAACCCCGACAAGCGGCCGTTCTTCTCGGCGAAGGAACGCGTGAAGCTGCTCGAGCGCATCGCGGCGCCGCTCGGGCGCGTGCGCGTGGCATCGTACGCCGGGCTCACGGCGGACTTCGCCCGCGCCGAGGGCGTGCAGGTGCTCGTGCGGGGCCTGCGCTCGTGCGAGGACCTCGCCGCGGAACGGGAGCTGGCGCTCGGGAACGAGGCGCTGGGCTCGGGGCTTCCGACGATCTTCCTCCTGGCGCCGGGCGCCGGCGCGACGGTGAGCTCGCGTCTCGTTCGGCAGTTGATCGCCGCGGGCGAGCTCGAGGCCGCGGCGGCGTTCGTGCCGGAGGAAACGCGCGATCTGCTGCGCGCCTTCGTGAGAAACCGGCTGCGGCGGGCCGGGAAGCGGCGGCGCGCGCCGGCCCGCCGGGGATGAGGACGCCGCGATGATGGAGAATCGCCATGCGCGAGATTGCGACTGACAAGGCCCCCGAGGCGATCGGTCCTTACAGCCAGGCGATCGACACGGGAACGCTCGTGTTCCTCTCGGGCCAGATTCCGCTCGATCCCGCGACGGGGCAGATGCGCAGCGGCGGCATCCGCGAGCAGGCGGCGCAGGTCCTGGAGAACATCGATGCGGTGCTCGCGGGCGCCGGGCTGGCGCGGCGCAACGTGGTCAAGACGACCGTGTTCCTGGCGAGCATGGGGGACTTCGCGGCGCTGAACGAGGTGTACGGCGAGTTCTTCGGCGCGGTCAGGCCCGCGCGCAGCACGGTGCAGGCGGCGGCCCTGCCCAGGGGCGCGCTCGTCGAGATCGAGGCCGTGGCCCTGCGCGCGTGACGCGATGTCCGCGGACCGGGGACGGGATCACGAGGGCGCCGATCGGCCGACGTTCGCGGTGCGGTCGCTCGGCTGCCGGGTGAATCAGTACGAGAGCCGGGCGCTTGCGGGCGCGCTTGCCGGCGCCGGATGGCGCGAGACCGCCGAGGCCGACGCGGCGCACGTGATCGTCAACGTGTGCGCCGTGACGGACAAGGGCAGCCGCAAGGCGCGCAGGCTCGTCCATCATCTGTGTCGCGCGGCGCCGGGGCGCCGCGTGTACGTCATGGGGTGCGCGACGGCGCGGGACCGGGCGGCGTATCTTGCGATCCCGCAGGTGCGCGCGGTGGTGCCGCCCCGGTCGCGCGAGGCGCTGCCGCGGATCCTCGCCGGGTGCGCGGGCGGGGGCGCGCTGCGGTCCTTCGGAACCAGGACGCGCGCGTACGTGAAGATCCAGGACGGATGCAGCCGCGCGTGCACGTACTGCATCGTGCCGCTCCTCCGCGGCCCGTCGCGCAGCCGACCCGCCGGCGAGATCGCGGCGGAATGCCGCGCGCTGCGTGCATGCGGCGCTCCCGAGATCTGGATCGCGGGCACGCACCTCGACGAGTGGGAGGGCGGACTTCACGCGCTGATCGACCGCATCGGGCCGCTCTTCGATGGCGTGGCGGCGCGGGCGCGCATCGGGTCGCTCGGCATCGGCGCCCTCACCGACGAGCTGCTCGCCGCGGTGGCGCGCCATGCCGGGATCTGCCGGCACTTCCACATCTCGCTGCAAAGCGGGTCGGAGCGCATCCGCCGGCGGATGGGCAGGCGCTGCGGTCCCGACGAGATCCGCGCGCGGATCGCACGATGCCGCGAGCGGCTCCCCGGGCTGACCTTCACGGGCGACATCCTCGTCGGGTTCCCGGGCGAGGAGGAGGAGGATTTCGCCGCCACGGTCGCGCTGTGCCGGGAGATCGCGTTCGTGAAGATGCACGTGTTCCCGTTCAGCCCGCGGCCCGGCACGGCGGCGGAGCGCTTCGCCGGGAGATTGTCCGCCGCCGAGACGGCGGCGCGATGCGCGCGCGTTGCCGCGCTCGAGCGGGAGCTCTTCGCGGCGCAGGCCGGCGCACTCGTGGGGCGGGTGCTCAGGGTCGCGGTCGAACGCGCGGGCGCGAGCGCGGAGGGATTTGCCGAAGAGTACGTGCGCGTGCGCTTCGCGCCGGGAGGAACCTGCAGGGGAGCGATTGTGCGCGTGCGCGCGAAGGACTTGCGGCCGGGGTTCCTGTGGGGTGAAATCGTGGAGTGAGCGGAGCGCCGCGGATTGCGGCCGGCGCTTTCGCGCGGCGGTCGAGGCATGGCATGGTGACACGCAGGTTGCTGGACAGATTGTGGGCCGAAGAAGCGGCCGGGCGGTCGTGGTGTCGCGTCAGGCGGGCGCCGCAGCCGCCGGCGTCGCCCGAGGCATGCGCGGCGCCGGCGCCCCCGGGTGCGGAAGGGTCCGATTCGATCGAAGCCGTCGCCCGCGAGGCTGCCGCGTGCACGCGGTGCAGGCTGGGAGCGCTGAGGAAGCACGCCGTGCCGGGCGAGGGCGCCCGGTTTCCCCGCGTGGTGTTCGTGGGCGAGGCGCCGGGGGAGGACGAGGACGTGCAGGGAAGGCCGTTCGTCGGCCGTGCCGGCGCGTTGCTCACGCGCATGATCGCCGCGATGGGTTTCTCTCGTGAACAGGTATTCATTGCCAACGTGCTGAAGTGCCGGCCGCCCGGCAATCGCTCGCCGGAACCGGACGAGATCGCCGCCTGCAGGGATTATCTCCGGCGCCAGCTTGCGCTGCTCGCCCCCGAGGTGATCGTGCCGCTGGGAGCACACGCGGCGCGGTGGATTCTCGGCGAAACGGTCACGATCGGCCAGGTTCGGGGCCGCGTGCATGTCTACGGGACGGCGAAGGTTGTTCCCACCTTTCACCCCAGCTACCTTCTGCGCAAGCCCGAGGAAAAGGGCAAGGCGTGGGCGGACCTGCAGGTGGCCATGCGGCTCCTCGGAACGCTGTAAAACCGGAGCTTCCGGCATTGCCGGGGCCGCCGCCCGAGCCCGCACTTACGAAGGCGCGGGCCGTTGCCCGCCGAACTCACGGCTTGACCCGCAACTCGCGACGGCTTATAATCGAAACTCGTATTGACCGAGCCGCAGTACACTGTTTGAGAGAAGCAAGTAACGGAGGAAAAACCCAATGGGTTCGATCCCGATGCCTCGCGTACGGCCGGGATGATCAATTGTTGTGCCCCTCCACGATGCTTGCCCTCGCCGACGTATAGTGTACTGCGTCAGGGTGCGATTGTGCACTGAACAATCGGCCCGGCGAATGAGCGACGGAAGCCCGCGCGCGCCGGGCGCGCGAAGGCGGAGAGCGAGACGAAGCCCAAGCAGTCGAGGTTTTCATGGCGGGTTTCAGCGCGGTCTGGAGCATCGATATCGGCAAGTTCGCACTCAAGGCGGTCCACCTGCGCCGCGTGGGCATGCAGGTGGTGGTCCAGGGGACGGATCGCATTGAGTACGACATCGGCCCGGAGGGAGTCGATTCCATCGGCGGCGCGAGGGAGGCGTTGCAGATCTTCACCTCGCGCAATTCGATCCGCGATCCCTTCGTGGTCTGTCTGCCCGGGCAGGATACCCTCCCGCGGTTCATAAAGATCGTCGCCGACGACGAGAAGAAGCTCCAGGAGCTGGTCAATTTCGAGGCGCGCCAGCAGATCCCCTTCGACATCCAGGAGGTGGTGTGGGACTGGCAGCTCGTGCCGCGCGAGTACGCGGCCGGCCAGGAGCGCGAGATCGGCATCTTCGCGGCCCGGCGCGAGACGGTGGACGATCTGCTGCTCGAGCTCGGCGGCCACGGGATCCGCGGCCAGCAGGTGATCTGCGGCGACCTGGGGTTGCTCAACTTCGTCCTGTACGAGCTGAGGCCGAAGGCGCCGAGCGTGATCCTGGATGTCGGCGCCGACCACACGGCCTTGATCCTGGTCGACAACGGCGCCTTCTGGATCCGCGCGCTGCCATTCTCCGGCAACCAGATCACGCGCGACCTGAGCCAGCGCTTCCGGCTCACGTTCGCCGAGGCCGAGCGCGTCAAGCGCCAGGCCGCCAAGAGCCCGCAAAAGGACAAGATCTTCGCGGCGCTTCAGAAGGTGCTCGGCGACTTCACGACCGAGGTCCAGCGTTCGGTCTCCTTCTACAGGCGCCAGATCGCCGAGACGAACTTCGAGACGGCGTACTTGCTCGGCCAGGGAAGCTTCACGCTCGGCCTCGGCCAGATCGTCCAGGAACGGCTGGGCTGGAAAGTGCAACGCGTGGCGTCGCTGGCCCGCATGCGGCCGGCGGACGGCCTCGATGTGGCCGAGCTCAGAACGCAGCTCTCGTCCCTGGCGCCGGCGCTCGGGGCGGGCCTGCAGGGCCTGGGCCTCGCGGCCACCAACGTCGACCTCATGCCGCACGAGCAGCAGGTGCAGCTTGCGTTCACGCGGCGCCGCAAGATGGTGTTCGTGGCCGGAGGGGTCCTGCTCGGCGCGCTGCTCGTGCTCGGCCGGGGGTACGCGTCGAAGGCGGAGAATGCCAGGACCTCGAACAAGGAGAGCAACTCGATCGTGAAGCAGCTTGACGCCGACAAGGGCAGGCTCGCCAAGACGAACGACATTCCTCTCCTCAAGGCCAAGATCGAGACGCTCGCGCAGATCGGACAGGAGCGCCAGTACTTCTCGCAGTCGATGGCCGAGGTCAACAAGCTCTTGGCCGCCATCGAGAAGAAGGCCTACGAGAACGAGGCGCCGGGCGGGGTCACGATGGCCCTGGGCGCGGAGACCCCCCGCGCGCGCATGATCTTCATCGCGAAACAGGAAGATGAGAATGACGCCCAGGCGGAGGCGTTGGCCCGGATGGCGTCCGTCCACAAGCACATGGCGTGGCTGCTCTCGTTCGAGACGACGCTGAAAGGCATCGAGGCCGAGCGCACCGGCGCCGCCGGCGCGCGGCCGGCCGAGACCAAGGCGCGCGACAAGGGCAAGGTCGCGCCGGCGGCCGCGCCGCCCCCCCTGACGTACGTGTTCACGATGACCGGCGCGGTGCTGGCGCGCGAGACTCCCGATGAGAGCCGCAAGTTCGTGGATTCCCTGGTGGTGGCGCCGCTGACGGGGGCCCTCCGCAAGAATCGAATCCTCGCCGGGCATGTGGTGTCGGCGCCGAGGCTGCAGGTGCTCGATCAGACGGCGCTGGCCGAGTGCGCCACCGACGATGACCGGCTGTTTGCGAAGAACTGGCTGCTCGTCGATCCCAAGCTGCTGCGGGATCAGGAAAAGGAGAAGGAGAAGCGGGATCCGCGGGGCGCCGGCGAAGACGCCGGAGTGCCGGCGGAAGACAAGTACTACCTGTTCAGCCTCAAGTGGTCGGTCAGCGAGAACGCGGCGACCCGAGGGGCTGCTCCCGTCGAGGAGGAGGAGGACGCAGCGCCGCCCGAGGAACCCGAGGCATCGCCCGCGGAGGGCCCGGCGGAGCTTCCCGAGGAACCCGTCGAGCCGGAGGCGCTCGCGCCGGAATCTCCCACGGAGGAGGCGGGCGGCGCCGCCGAGGAGTAGGTCACGATGGAGAGCTTGAAGAAGAACGGATTCCTGGTCGGCGTGATCGCCATGGTGCTCGGGATCGGAGTCTTCGCCTACTTCGTCACCTGGAGCTGGGGAATCAGCAGGTACCACAGCCTCCAGCGCGAGGTCTCGAAGAACCAGACCACGCTCGATGCGTACGCCAAGATGAAGCCCGAGGATCTGCCCACGGAGCAGAAGGTCGAGAAGGACACCGAGCTCCAGACGAAGCTGCGGGAGACCCTCGCGGACGTGGAGCGGTTCTACACCGCGCGCGTCGAGAAGCTCGTGCGCCTGCAGCTCGTCAAGGGCGGCGAGACGTTCACGGTGAGCGACGACGCCGCGTTCGGCTCGGCGTTCAACACGGCGCTCGACGACCTCAACAAGAAGTACGCCGAGGTGCGGGCCGGGTACGTGAAGCGCGTCTATCCGGCGCACGTGGCCGCGAATCCCGAGGTGGCGCAGGCGCACCCCAAGATCTCCTTGAGCCCGACGATCTCGAGCAACGAGGCCGACCTGATCGAGGCGGCGCAGATGTGCCGCGTGACGACCGCGCTCCTCGCGGCGGCGACCGAGGCGCGGTGGGGCGGCCTCACATCCGTCGTGTTCGAGAAGAAGACGACGCGAAGGACGGAAGAAGCCGCGGCGGCGAAGCCCAAGGCCGCGCGCGGCGCGGAGAAAACCGACAAGGCCCCCGCGAGGACTACGAAGAAGGGAGCTGCTTCCGTCAAGGAGGAGCCGGCCCCCGTCGTTCCGGAGCTCAACCCCCGCGACCTGTACGATCGCGTGCGGCTGACGGCGGTGGGCGAGATCCGGTTCGAAGACCTCGGTCCGTTCCTGCATGCCCTGGAGCTGCGCGCGCAGGACGCGGACGATCCCGTGTTCTTCGTCGTCGATGAATGCGTGCTGACGAAGCAGAAGGAACGGCTGCTGAAGCCGTTCTACAGGACGGAAGAACCGTTCCAGAAGCTCGACGATGCGAAGCAGGCGCCGCTTGACCTGGAGGTCAAGCTGCCCACGGCCACGATGCGGCTCACTCTGAGCGTGTTGAAATACAAGGGGTTCGCCCAGTAGCGTACGAGCGTGAGGAGCAAGCATGGCGTCGGTTAAGGAGCAACTTTCAGCCCATTGCGACAAGCTCGCCTTCGGCGTCGTGGCGGTCATCGTCATCGCCATGGTCGCCGTCACCATGACGGGCGAGGACAAGATCAAGATCAGCCAGGACAAGATCCGGCAGCACCTCACGGACATCGACGACCACAAGAAGGAGGCCGAATTGCTGCCGCCCGCGGTCCCGCCGGATCCGCGGCAGGATCTCGAGCGCCGCGCATCCAGGGCATCGATCCCGAAGGATGCGTGGACGCCGTTCGCCATGGATGTCCAGCCCGCCGTCGTGCGGATCTTCAGCAGGGCGGCCACGTTCGATTCCGCGCACAGCGAGCCGGCGATCACGAGCGTCGCCATTCAACGCGACGCGGAGAAGAAGAAGCCCGTGGCGACGGTGACCTTCAAGTTCGGCGATCTGATCGAGGTCAGCGATGCGGCGGCGCGCATCGAGCGCCGCACCGCCGGCACGACCGCGTGGCGGTTGATCGCGACGATTCCGTATGCGGAAGGCACCAATGCGTACACGTGCGTCGACGACAGCGTCGAGGCCGGCGCAAGCTACATGTACAGGGTGACGTCCACCGTGAAGCCGCTGAAGCCGAAGTGGCGGGCGGATTCGGGCCCCACGAAGACCTGCAAGGAGCCCGCGCCGCCCGAGGCCGAGCTCGGCGACTACGTCGTTCCCGCGGACCTGCGGATCATGTTCGTCCAGGGCAAGCCGACCGACATCTCCGGCCCGGGCGAGGGATTCTTCAACGTCGAGATCTACGACTACGCGAAGGGCGGCTTCGATGTCGAGCGCATGATCAAGCGCGATGAGATGGTCCTCCTGACCCGGAAGCCGGACCCGGAGAAGGACCTCCTGCCGCGCACGAGGTACTACCTGAACGTGGTCAAGCCGGGGGGGAAGGGCCTCGAGGCCGTGCTGAAGGACATCGACACGCGCAAGGAGATTCGGCTGCCGCAGGGCAGTTGGGTGCCGGCGTCGATCGAGTGTCCCAAGGCCTGGGAAATGGCGGCCCCGCCGGCGCCGGCGGAAGCCCCCGCGCCGGCGGAAGCCCCCGCGCCGGCGGAGGAAACCCCCGCCCCGGAAGAAGCGCCTCCGGCGGGCGATGGCGCCGCGGCGGAGCCCGAACCGGCGGCCCCGCCTTCCGAGGAACCCCCGCCCGAGGAGGGGACCGAGGCCAAGGAAGAGCCTTCGGAGGATGAAGCAGGTGGGGCCGCCAAGGGCGATGCCGGCGGCGGTCCGTTCAAGTAAGAGGAGAGTGTGCCTGTGATTCATACGCATACGACAGCAGCGTGGCATGGGCTTTTGGGGCGCGTGTCCCGGAGAGAGGTTGCGACGATGAACGCACATGAGCATCTGGGCGGAAGAAGGTTCTCCCGGACGAGGAGGGGAACGATCGCGCTGGGAGCGGCGGCGCTGCTGGCATGGGGCGCCGGAGCGCAGGCGGCGGATGCCGCGCCTTCCGCGCCCGGCGGGATCGCCGCGGCGAACGCGGATGCCGGTCTGGCATTCGAGGTGCGCCAGGAGACCGCCCGCGTGCTCCTGAAGGAAGCCCGCGTGTTGAAGGACGAGCTCCGGTACAACGAGGCCGAGAAGAAGCTCGAGCAGGCCCTGCGGTACGATCCGACGCTGACCGACGCGCAGGTCGAACTGGATGCCGTGCGGTTCCTGCTGGGACGGCTCGTCAGCGAACGGGCGGAGACCATCGGCAAGATCAGGGACGACCAGATGCTGCTCATCGAGCAGGCGCAGGCGCAGCTCAAGCGGCTCTACGCCGATGGCGAGGCGCTGATGGGGCAGAAGAGGTACGAGCAGGCCCTGGAGAAGTTCTCGCGGGTCGTCGAGATCGACAGCTACTACCCCTGGAGCCTCAACATGCCGGATCTGGTGAAGGCGGCGCGCGTTCAGATCGAGACGTGCACGCGCCTGCAGGCGGACCAGAAGGCCGAGGAGCGGCGTCAGATCGAGGCCGAGCTCAGGGCCCGCGCCGAGGGCGACCGCGTGCGCGAGCTGAAGTACACCGAGAACCGCATCGCGCAGTACAAGACCCAGGCCGAGGAGGCGCTCGCGGAGAGCAAGTTCGACAAGGCCGAGCTGCATGCGGTGCAGGTGCTCGAGCTCGACCCCCGCGACGACGACGCGCAGGCGATCCGCGCGCGGGCGCGGTACCTGCGGCATCTGTTCGCCAGGGACAAGACCGAACGCGAAACCCGCAGGAACTGGGACCTCATGCTGCGCGGCATTCGTGACACGGCGGTGTCGTACCACCACGTCTTCCAGTTCCCGCCGCGCAAGGTCTGGGAGAGGCTGGGCGAGGAGCGCATCTCGCTCGAGGAGCAGGTCGCATCCGAGGAGCCCATCGCGAACCGGGATGTGCGCAGAATCCTGGAGACGACGAAGATCCAGCGGATCAGCTTCGAGGACCGCCCGCTGCGCGAGGTCCTCGACTATCTGAGCCAGATCGCGGGCGTGAGCTTCGTGCCCAACAAGGCCGCGCGGGAGGCCATGGAATCCGATGATCTCAAGGTCAACCTGCCGGAAGTCCAGAGCCTCATGCTCAAGAACGTGCTGGACATCGTGCTGGAGACGGTCGGCGAGGGCTACGGCTACCAGATTCAGAACGGCGCGGTCGTCATCGGGCCTCGGAGCTCGCTGACCGAGAAGATGCATCTTGCCTTCTACGCGGTCGAAGATATCGCCAATCAGCACCCGGACTTTCCGGCGCCGCCCATGTCCGTCAACCTGACGGGCGGCGAGGATGCGGGCGGCAACGTCGTCCTGGACGTCGCGGAGACGACCGAAACGACCAAGACCGGCCTCCCCGGCGAACAGCTGCTGGAGCTCATTCGGAAGCGCATCTTCGGCGGGGACGACAAGAACGGCACGGCCGAGATGCAGACCGGCAAGCTCGTCGTCAGGACGTCGCTGGAGAACCATCGCAAGATCAACGAGCTGCTGGAGAGCCTGCGCAAGCTGTCCGGCGTGCTCGTCGCGAGCGAGGCGCGCTTCATCGACATCCAGGACAACATGCTCGAGGAGATCGGCGTGAACATCGGCGGGACGGTCGAGAGCGCGCTCGAGTATCCGATCCCGGATGTGAACGGTCTGGGCACCTCGGTGGCGTCGGGGTACGTGTTCGTCGATCGGCGCATGCGCTACGAGACGCGCGGCGCGAACATCTCCGACTACAGCGGCGTGCTGGGCACGGAGATCACGCCGTTCAACATCACGGCGCAGGGCGGCATGGCGCTCCAGTGGAATGTGCTGGAGGACTACCAGCTCGAGGCCATCCTGACCATGGTGTACAAGAAGCAGAAGATACGCTCGCTCGATGCGCCCCGCGTCCTGGCGTTCGATTCGCAGACGGCGCACACCATGGTGATCGACCAGATCGCGTACATCAAGGACGTCGATGTCAACCAGACCGGCGTCAGCCCCGTCATCAACCCCCTGATCGGATCGTTCCGCGTGGGGTCGCTGCTCGAGATCCGTCCCACGGTCACGTACGACCGCAAGTTCGTGATCCTGGAGATCAAGCCGACGACGGCCAAGCACATCGATTCGAAATACGCGGACCTGAGCCTCGCGCAGGGCTATACCATGGTGCAGGTCGAGCTGCCCGTGATTCTGCTCGCGCGGATCCAGACGACGATCACGATCCCGGATGGCGGGTCCGTGCTCGTCGGCGGCCTGAAGAAGGTGATCGAGCAGGACCGGAGCATCGGCATTCCGCTCATCCAGCGGATCCCGATCCTCAACATCCTGTTCGGCCGGCGCGGCCAGTCGCGGCTGCGCAACAGCCTGTTCGTGCTGATCAAGGCGAACATCGTGATCGTGAAGGAAGAGGAGAAGCTCAATTTCCCGTAAGCACGGCGCAACGAGGACATACGGAGAAACGAGGCGGCGCCACGGCGCGCGGATCCCCGCGGGGCGCGCCGGCCGCAGCGCGGAACATATGAGCAGACGAAGCAACCCAAAGGAGACGGGCATGAGAAGGATCACTTCCGTTCTTGTGATCGGAGCACTCGTCGCGGCCGCCGGCTGCATGCAGCCGCAGAAAATCCGGCCGGCGCAGGCCGATGCCCCGACGAGGTCATCGCAGATGCAGGAAATCGACGAGCTGGAGCGCGGGATGAAGATCGACGAGGTCGTGGCGACACCCGATGCCGCTCCGACACCCGATGCCGCTCCGGCGCCCGATGCGGCCCCTGCGCCCGAAGCTGCTCCTGCGCCCGAAGCTGCCCCTGCGCCCGAAGCTGCCCCGGTCGAGGCGCGCGGGGCGACGGCGCCCGATGCGATCGTTTCCAGGGCAGTCGAGGACAAGAAGAACCTCAACCGCCAGATCGCGGCGGACCTCGTCGCGCGCGGCGACAAGAAACGCGAGGAAGGCGACTACCAGGCCGCGGCCGTGCTGTACGGTCAGGCCGTGAAGGCGGACGGGGAGAACACCGAGGCTCGCGGGAAGCTGCGCCTGTGCGAGGTGATGCTCGGCAAGCGCGAGGCTTCCGTCGCCGCGGTCATGCAGGAGTGGAGCGCCGAGATGAGCGTCCAGCGCGAGGCGCGCATGAACGAAGTCGATCGGCTCATCGAGGAAGCCCTGAAAGCCATGACCGAGTACAGGCTCCAGGAAGCGCAGGTGATGCTGCAGCAGGCGAAAGCCCGCCTGGCGCTGTTCGAGGCTTCGAGCGAGACGCAGAGCCGCCAGGCGCGCCTCGAGAATCTGCTGGTCCAGGCCGGCGACCTGCTGCGGCGGCGCGCGGTCGAGACCCGCGAGCAGCAGGAAGAGGCGATCCGCAAGGCGATCGAGCAGGACACCGTTTTCCGCGATACGCAGCGGAAGGAACGGATCAGGGTGCTGGTCGATGCCGCCACCGAGGCCTATCGCCTGCAGGACTACGCGCAGTGCGTCCAGATCTGCGAGGTCGTTCTGAAGGAGAATCCGCGCCAGATCCAGGCGCGCGCCCTCCTGAAGAAGTCCAGGGACATGGAGAAGGCCGTCTGGGAGCGCGACCACGACGAGGTGCTCAAGGAGCATGGGAAGCTGACATGGGAAGGGCTCAAAGACGCGGCCAAGCCGCCGTCGGCGCCCTTCGAGTTCCCCGAAGAGGAACACTGGAACATCGTCAGGAAGCGCGAGGCCGACGTGCAGATCGGCACGGTCGAGGAATCCGAGGAGGTCAAGGAGATCAAGCGGCGCCTGGCGACGGCGCGGATCACGATCGACTTCGACAACAAGCCGCTGGCGGATGCCATCGACTACATCAAGAAGATCACCCAGATCAACATACACATCGACAAGGACGTCGATCCCGAGGAGACGAAGGTCAAGCTCAACCTCACGCAGGTGAAGCTGCAGGACGCCCTCGAGCTCATGATGCTGAACACGGGGCTGGCGTACACCTTCCGGAACAACGTCCTGACGATCACGGTTCCGGAGAAGGCCCGGGGCCTCGTCATCCTGAAGATCTACACGGTCACGGACATCCTGAGCAGGATCAGGGATTTCCCGGGGCCGAAGCTCGAGATCACCACGCCCGATGAGGAGACCGAGTCCGGCGGCGGTCCGGGCGGCACCGGCTTCCAGTTCGAGGAGGGCGAGGAGTCCAAGACCCTGGAACCCGAGCAGCTGCAGAAGCTGGTGCAGGAGAGCACGGGCGGCGAGGCCGTCTGGGACGGCGAGATCAACCGCATCCAGGTGCACCGAGGCCAGTTGCTCGTCGAGGCGAGCCCCGAGCTGCACGAGAAGGTGAGCCGCGTGCTCGATGAGCTGCGCCAGGACGCCGACCTCTTCGTGGTCGTCAAGGCGAGATTCGTCGACATCACCAACGATTTCCTGGAGGACATCGGCGTCGACTACCGCAATCTCAGCCAGAGCAACACGCCGTGGCGCAGCACGTACAGCGGGCGCATCCACGACAGCCGAACGGGCGGCCAGGATCCCGGCTTCACCGACGTCCTGGGCGTGGAGAATCCCGAGCTGGTCGGGCGCATGCAGAACACCCTGGACGGCTACGCGAGCCTGATCCGCGGCGACCGCGTCTTCGGCGGCTCCGGCGGCCTGAGCGGCCTGAGCCTGCAGTTCATGATGGTGGACCCGTACCAGATCAACGCGATCGTGCGCGCGGTCCAGGAGGAGAGCGGCGTCAAGTCGGTGATCGCGCCCGAGGTCACGGCGCACAACGGCCAGCGCGTGTACGTGTCGGTCATCACGCAGCGCTCGTACATCGCGGATTACGAGCTCGTGTCCGGCGGCACGACGTACACCCTGACGGAAGTCGCGGACCCGATCGTGCGCGTCAACGAGGAAGGCGTGGTGCTGGATGTGCGGCCGAGCGTGAGCGCGGACCGCAAGTACATCACCATCGACGTCCAGCCGACGCTCGCGACCCTCATCGACGGCGTGATCTCCACCGTGCTCATCAACCTCGGCACCGTCATGGCCGCGGCCATGCAGGTGCCGATCGGATTGCCGAAGATGTCGATCCAGCGGACGTGGACCTCGGTCACGGTTCCGGACGGCGGCACGGTGCTCCTCGGCGGATTCCGGAGCATGGACGAGCGCAAGTACATCTCCTCGATCCCGGTCCTGGGCGAGATCCCGGTGCTCAACCTGCTGTTCAGCCGCAGGGCCGAGCTGCGGGAGAATCGCAGCCTGATCATCCTGCTGTCGGCGAAGATGGTCGACCTGCGGCAGGAGGAAATCGAGCGCTTCGGGCAGTAGCGCGCCGCGCGCGCGGCCGATATCATCCGGGGGGGCGTCGGCGCCCTCCCGGATGTTTTTTTTGCCGGCGCGGATGCGGCCGCCGGCGCCGCCGATGTGGAGATGCCCGTGCCCATGCTGCGCGCGATCTTCTTCGATCTGGACGACACGCTGTACTCGACGAGCGAGTTCGCCGAGCGCGCGCGGCGCAACAGCGTGGAGGCAATGATCAAGATGGGCCTGCGCGCCGACCCCGACGCGCTCGAGGCCGAGCTCGGCGAGGTCGTCGAGGAGTTCTCATCGAATTACGAACGCCACTTCGACCAGCTTCTCCGGCGGCTGCCCCGGCGCCTGTACCGCGGCGTGAATCCCGCGATCATCGTCGCGGCCGGCGTGGCGGCCTACCACGACACGAAGTTCCGGTACCTGAGCCCGTACGAGGATGCCTACGAAGCGCTGCGGGATCTGGCGCGGACCGATCTGATCCGCGGCGTGATCACCGCGGGCCTCGCCGTCAAGCAGGCCGAGAAGCTCGTGCGCCTGAGAATCGCGCCGCTCTTGTCGCCGGGGGCCATCTTCATCTCCGACCAGCTCGGGATCAACAAGCCGAACATCAAGATGTACCAGCGCGCGTGCTCGGACCTGAACCTCAAGC
This sequence comes from Planctomycetota bacterium, assembly GCA_041308205.1. Taxonomy (GTDB): domain Bacteria; phylum Planctomycetota; class UBA8108; order UBA8890; family UBA8898; genus UBA8898. The sequence continues at coordinate 14,540 of JBFZCA010000305.1, forward strand.
CGGCGGAGACCATGTACGTCGGCGACAATGCCGTCATGGACATCGAGCCGCCCAAGCGCATCGGAATGCTGACGGCCCACATCGTCCGCGGCGGCAAGCACGCCGGCGAGGGGGAAGGGTGCGCGCCGGACTGGAAGGTGGGCAATTTCTGGGAGCTTCTCGATGTGCTCCACGATCACCTGGGGGTCGTGATTCCCCCGCGTACGGCCGAGTGCGGCCCCGAGCAGCATGCACAGCAGGCTTCTGGTACTGACCGCGGCATGGCCTAGCCGGCGGTACCCGCGCGTGGGCGGGTTCATCCGCAACCTGACGCGCGGGATGCGCGCGGAGGGTTTCAGCACCCTGGTCGTGGCGCCCGGCATGCGCGGGGGCGAGGATGGCGCCGCCGGGTTTCCGGTGCCGGCCGTCCGGCTCAAGACCGCCGCTCCCTCCCTCGTGCTGCGCTTCGCGTACCTCGTGTCGGCCGCGAGAACGTGCGTGCGCGAGGGACGCCGTTGGGGCGCGGACGCGCTGCTCGTTCACTGGGTGCTGCCGACCGGTCCTGCGGCGCTGTGGGCGGCGCGGCGGCTCGGGATTCCGCTGTTCGCCTGGGCGCACGGCTCGGACCTGGAAGTGTACGCCGCGCGGGGCGGCATCGGCGGCGCGCTGGCGCGCGCCGTCGT
>JBFZCA010000306.1:0-2816 GCA_041308205.1 Planctomycetota bacterium
GAAGCCGCACGGCGCGGGCGCCGGGGGCGCGGCGCAGCCGGCGCGCGCGCGGGCACGGGCATCGTTCGGAGATCGCTCACAACTGGTACGCCCTCTTTCTGAACCGCAGACGCACGATCTCGGCGACCGTGTTGATCACGAACGTGATGACGAACAGCACCAGGGCCGACAGGAACAGCGTCCGGTAGTGCGTGCTGTTGCGCACGGCCTCCGGCAGCTCGACGGCGATGTTCGCCGAAAGTGTGCGCGCGCCGTTGAAGAGATTCCATTCCATGACCGGCGTGTTGCCGAGCGCCATGAGCACGATCATCGTCTCGCCGACGGCGCGGCCGAGCCCCACCATGAGGGCCGAGAAGAGGCCGCTCACCGCCGTCGGGATCACGATCCTGACCGCGGTCTGCCACTGCGTCGCGCCCGCGCCGAGCGATGCGGATCGCAGGTGCTGCGGCACCGCGGTCAGGGCGTCGTCCGCAATCGTGTAGATGATCGGGATGATCGCGAATCCCATCACGAAGCCCACGATCAGCGCGTTGCGCTGGACGTACGTGCCGATCGGCGAGAGGTCGGTCGACCACACGATCCAGTCCGCCCGGGGATCGAGCCCGCAGAGGCTCGCCGCCCCCGCCACGGCGAATGCGAGCGCCGCACCCGCGACGGCCACGCCCAGGAACGCGCCGATGTCTCGAAGCGCGGCGGCCGTGCGTTCCCCCGACGCGAGGCGCGACCGGCGGCGCGACGACAGGCCGGCGGCGAGCATCGCGCACGCGGGCAGCGCCAGCAGGAACCACCCGCCGAGAGGGCTCCGGAACCGCTCCTCCCCGCTCTCCGGCGACCACGAGAGCCAGTCTTCAAGATCGCCCGCAACGAGAAGCCGCTCGAGCAGCGGTCCCACGTTCAGCGCGGCCCAGATGCCGGCCCCGAGCGGCAGGAGCATCGCCGCGAGGCGCCAGCGCTGCCAGCGGCGCGCCGTGTCGCCGGGGATGAGCTGCCACAGATGGGCGCCCAGGAGCAGCGCCGCTGGAATCGCGCCGAAGAAGCACAGGACGCCCATCAGATTCCCCTGGACGAAGGGCGCCAGCACCAGCGCGGCGAGGAAGCCGAGCACCACGCTCGGCAGGCTCGCCATGAGCTCGAGCGCCGGCTTCACGACCGCCTTCGCGCGCGGGTGGAGAAACTCGCTCGAGTACACGGCGGCAAGCAGCGCCAGCGGCGCGCCGAACAGCATCGCGTACAGCGTCGCCTTGAGCGTGCCGAACACCATGGGCATGAGCCCGAACTTCGGCTCCGCATCGTCGCGTCCCGCGGAGCTCTGCCACATGTGCATCGGGGCAGGGTACCCCTCGTACCACACGGGGCGAAACAGCGCCGCGAGCGTCGCCTCGGGGTGCATGGGATCGAACGTGTAGTGATAGACGCGGTCGGCCGTCAATGCCGCGAACCCGTCCTCTTTCGGCGCCACCGCAACGGCGATCACCGGCGCGCCGGAAGGAATGCGCGCCGATGCGAGCGTCTTGGCGCTCGTCACGCTGCAGGCGCGCAGCTCGCCGTCGGCGAAGCCGCACACGACGATGCGGCTCCGCGCCGAGACGTGCATCGCCGACAGCGCGGCGCCGCCGGCCGCGAGCTGCTTGGCAACCGCGAACGCGTAGTGATCGTCCTCCGCCCCGCGGCGCGCACCCGCCAGACCGTGCGCGAGAATGCCGTCGCTCCTCACGGGAAACCCGGCGCGGACGGCGCCCGCCGAATCGCCCCAGACCAGGGTAGTCAGTCCGAGCACGAATCCGGCATGCGTCAGGGTCGTGCCGGGCGCGGCCAGGCCGCCCCGCTCCGCGAGGGCGCACTCCCCGCCGTCGCGATACCGGAACCGATCGAGGCGGCCGTCCTCCCACGCCACGTACACATCCTGGCCGCCCGAAACGCCGATGAAGCACGGCGACGCCTCGGGACGGCCGTCGAGCGCCACGGCCCGCGGCGGGCCGAGGCGAAGCGCCGTCTCGCCCGAAAGAAAATCCTCGGCCTCCTCGACGGCGGCGAGCACGAGCGCGCGCCCCCCCGGCCCGCCGGCGACGGCGCCCAGCAGATACCCGCCGGGACGCGGGGCGCAGTCGATGTGGGTCAACGGCTCCGCGGCGAGCTTCTCGACGCCGAGGAGCGTGAGTTCGAAGCGCTGGCGGCGCACCTGGCCGTTGCTCGTGAGCTGCAGCACTCCGTCTTCGAACGTCACCGGCGTTTCACGCGGTGCGCGCTCGAGTGCCGCACGCGTGCCCGCAGGCAGCTTGCCGATCTCCATGAAGCTCGTCGTGAAACCGTGCCGCGCGAGCTGCGCCGAGCCATCCGCAAACCCCAGCGCCCCGAGAGAGGACTGCGGCCCGAACGACGCGCACGCGATCGGCCGGCCGCCCGTCAGCGCAACGCGGGCACATACCTCGCCCGTGTCCAGCCTCATGACGCAGCTCTCCCCGTCCGGGAGCAGCATCCAGATAAGCGTGCGGTATTCATCCAGCGCCGTGTGCAGCGGGGGCCTTCCGGCCCAGGCGCCCCGTGTATCCGCCGCAATCCCCGTCTCGGCCGACTGGAAGAGCGGCAGCACCACCCACACCAGGAAGCAGCACACGCCGCACACGCACACGATCGTGCCGATGCCGCCCACGGTGATACACGCCCGCGCGAGCACATCCGCCATGCGAATGCCCCGGCGCGTCGTGCGCCTGCGGGCCCTGCCCGTGTACGTCGTGGGCGCGCCCGGGTCGGTCGGGGGCCGTGCGATCATGCATCACTCCTGTAACCACGCGCGCCGGCCGCGCGCGGCGCGGCCG
>JBFZCA010000307.1:0-10162 GCA_041308205.1 Planctomycetota bacterium
CACGTGGAAGCGGTTCTCCGTCGCGCTCGCCCTGCCCCGCGTGGGCGAGCCGGGCGGGCCGGCGAGAGGCACGCCCCTCGCGCTCGTGCTCGCCCTCCCCGGTCCGGGCGCGGTCTGCCTCGATCAGGTCTTTCTCTTCCCGAACGATGCCATCGACGGTTTCGACCGCGATGTCGTCCGCATGCTCAAGGACGCCAGGCTCCCGCTCCTGCGGTACCCGGGCGGCAATTTCGCCTCGGGCTATCGCTGGAAGGATGGCGTGGGGCCCGTCGATGCGCGGCCCGTGCGGCTCAACCCTGCCTGGTTCCTCGTCGAGTACAACCACGTCGGCACGGACGAGTTCATGGCGTTCTGCCGGGCGGTCGGCTGCGAGCCAATGATCTGCGTCAACGCCGGCGATGGCACGCCCGAGGAAGCGGCGCAGTGGGTCGAATACTGCAACGGCGCCGCGCAGACGCCGATGGGCGCGCTGCGGGCGACGCACGGCCGCCCCGAGCCGTACGGCGTGCGCTACTGGGAGGTGGGCAACGAGCTGTACGGCGCCTGGCAGATCGGCCACTGCACGCCCGAGGAGTACGCCGAGCGTTACGAGAAGTTTCACCATGCCATGCGCGCGGCGGACCCCGCGATTCTCATCATCGCCAACGGCCAGGACGAGCACTGGAACGCGCCGATCGCGCAGCGCAAGGGCAAGCTCCTGCGCTCGCTGTCGATTCACTGCCTGAAGGGCGACGGCATTCCGGGGAACGCCGATCCGCGCGAGGTCTTCGAGGCCCTGATGGCATACACCTGGCAGTTCGAGGGGTACATGCGCGGCCTGGGCGCGCAGATGGCGGCGGGCGGCGCACAGCCCTGCTTCGCCCTGACCGAGCTCCAGATCTTCACGAACAAGCCGGAGCTGCCCAACAACGGCACGCTGTCCGAGGCGCTCTTTCTCTCGGGCATGATCAACGCGGGCATGCGCCTCGACGGCATGCTCGAGCTGATCACGCACAGCGCGCTCGTCAACCACGGCGGCGGCCTCAGGAAGTGGCGCGAGATCGTGTTCGCCAATCCGGTCCACAGCGCATCGGCGCTCTATTCGCTGCAGGCGGGCGTGATCCCGATCGGCCTGCGCGTCGCCGGCCCCATGTTCGACAGCGACGGGAAGTACCTGCCCGCCGTCAAGGACGTGCCGTACCTCGATGCGGCGGCCCTCATCGATGCCGAGGGCGCGGCCCTCACGCTGATCGTGACGAACCGCCACCCGGAGGCGGCGCTGCCGGCGGCCGTGACGATCGAGAACTTCAACGCGGCGCCGGAGGCGATCGTGCGGACGATCGCCGGGGCCAGCTACATGGCCGTCAACACGTGGGAGGATCCCGAGAACGTCGGCATCGTCGAGACGAAGACGGCGATCGCCGGGGACCGCATCCAGCACACCTTCCCCGCCCACTCGATCACGGCGATCCAGGCGGCGCGCGCGCCGCAGTGACCGCGCGGGAGGGGCGCGGGCGCCGTTGCCGCCGCCGGTGCGGTCGGCTATCATGATGCTCGCGCGCGGGGGCGATGCGCCGGCAGGCGAACGCGGCCTCTCCGCGGGCGAGCGAGCAGGAGCGACATGGAGATCACGACACTCGGCGAGCCGCGCTTCCCTTCACCGATTGCGTTGACCGTCGATGACCGGGCGCGCTGCGCCGCGGAGATCGTGCGGCTGCCGGATGCGCCCCCGCGCCCGGACGAGTTCTTCGAGATCGCCGGGCCGCGGCCGAGGCTTTTCTTCGATCCCGCGCGGACCTGCGCCGGCATCGTCACCTGCGGCGGGCTGTGCCCGGGCCTGAACAACGTCATCCGCTCGGCGTTTCTGCAGTTGCACCACATCTACGGCGTGCCGCGGGTGCTCGGCTTCAGGGACGGGTACGCCGGGCTCGACGCATCGTACGGAACGGGGCCTCTCGAGCTCACGCCGGCGCTCGTCGACGACATCCACCGCGAGGGCGGCACGGTGCTCGGCACATCGCGCGGCCCCGTCGACATCTCGCGCGCGATGGACAACCTCGCCGCGCGCGGCGTCGACATGCTCTTCACGGTGGGGGGCGATGGAACCCAGCGCGGCGCCCACGCGCTCCACCGCGAGGCGGTGCGGCGCGGCCGCGCGCTCGCCGTGGTGGGCATTCCCAAGACCATCGACAACGATGTGGCCTTCGTCTCGCGCACGTTCGGGTTTCTGACCGCGGTCGAGGAGGCGTGCAAGGTCATCACCTGCGCCCACACCGAGGCGCACAGCGTCCGGAACGGCATCAGCATCGTGAAGCTCATGGGGCGCGAGGCGGGCTTCATCGCGGCCAGCGCGACGATCGCGAGCCAGGACGTCAACTTCACGCTCATCCCCGAGGTGCCGTTCGCGCTCGATGGCGAGGGCGGTCTCCTCGCCGCGCTCGCGCGCCGGATACTGGCCCGCGGCCACGCGGTCATCGTCGCGGCCGAGGGCGCGGGGCAGGACCTGCTCGGCGGCGTCGCGGAGGAACGCGATCCGTCCGGCAACGTGAAGTTGAAGGACATAGGGCTGTTCCTGCGCGGGCGCATCGAGCGCCACTGCAAGGATGCGAAGATTCCGGTCGTCATGCGGTACTTCGATCCGAGCTACCTGATCCGCAGCGTGCCCGCGGATGCCGAGGATTCGATCATCTGCGACCTCTTCGCGCGCAACGCGGTGCACGCGGCGCTCGCGGGAAAGACGGGCCTGGTGATCGGGCTCATGCACGATACGTTCATTCACGTTCCCATGGAGATGCTGGCGGCGCGGAAGAAACGCCTCGACCCCGCGGGCGAGGCGTGGCGCGCGGTGCTCGCGACGACCGGCCAGCCGGCGCGGTTTCTGTGAAAGGGCGCGGCCGCCGTCGCCGGGGCTTCGGCGGCCGGACTGCGACAGGACTCCTGGCATGACCCTCGCTGACCACAAGACCAAGATCGTCGCCACGATCGGGCCCGCGTCCGAGTCCGAGGAGATGCTCGATCGCCTCATCCGCGCCGGGCTGGCCGTCGCGCGGCTCAACTTCTCGCACGGGGATTTCAGCAGCCATGCCGAGCGCATCGCGCGCATTCGCGCGGCGCAGCGCGCCGCGGGCCGCCGCGTGGCGATCATGGCGGACCTCCCGGGGCCCAAGATGCGCATCGGGATCATCGACCCCGAGCCGATCGACCTGCGCGCGGGCGATGCGCTCACCCTGACGACGCGCGATGTCGCCGGCACGCGGGAGCGCGTGGCCGTGACTTTCAAGCGGCTGCCCCGCGTCGTCCATGCGGGGGACCGGTTGTTCCTGAACGACGGGATCATCCAGCTCAAGGTCGAACGCGTCGCGGGCGAGGATGTCGACTGCACGGTCGAGGCGGGGGGCGAGCTGCGCTCCCGCAAGGGCCTCAACCTGCCGGGCATCGACCTGGGGATCGGCGCCTTCACCGACCACGACCGCGCGTGCCTCGAGTTCGCGCTCGCGCACGGCGTCGATGCGGTGAGCCAGTCGTTCGTCGAGACGGCCGCGGACATCGAGGCCGTGCGCGCGGCCGCCGCGGCGGCGGGCCGGCAGCCCTTCATCATCGCCAAGATCGAACGCTCGCGCGCCCTCGCGCACATCGACGCGATCCTCGCGGCCGCCGACGGCATCATGGTGGCGCGCGGCGACCTCGGCGTCGAGGTGCCGATCGAGGAGATCGCGATGACGCAGAAGCATCTCATCGCCAAGGCCAACCTCGCGGGCAAGCCGGTCATCACGGCGACGCAGATGCTCGAATCGATGACGACGCAGCGCCTGCCCACGCGCGCCGAGGCGACCGATGCGGCCAACGCCATCCTCGATGGCGCCGATGGCCTGATGCTCTCCGGCGAGTCGGCCGTGGGAAAGTACCCCGTCGAGGCGGTTGCCATGCTCGCCAGGATCGCCGTGGCGACCGAGGCGCGCCGGCCGCTGGCGCGCCTCGGCGAGTTGCACCGGCTCTGCCTGGAGCGTAAGCCGGCGAGCGGCGCCGAGGCGATCGCATCGGTGGTGGAGCGAGCCCTGGAGACCGTCCCGTGCGCGGCGGTGTTCGTGCCCACGCGCACCGGCACGACGGCGCGCATGATCGCGCGATTCAAGCCGCCCGTGTGGGTCGTCGCCATGAGCGGCGACCCGGCCGTGTGCCAGGGCCTGGCGTTCTCCTACGGCGTCGATCCCGTGGATCTGGCGGGCGAGCCCGACTGCTGGCGCGATTCGGCGGCGCGGTGGTTCGAGACGCACGGCGTCGCCGCCGGCCCGGCGATGCTCGTGGCCGGCCCCTCCGCGCAGCACCCGGACGCGAATCACCGCATAGAGTTCATGCGCATGGGGTAGCGGCGGCGCCGCCGGGGGCATTCCGGCCGAGCCAGAAGCGCAGCGCGGTCAGCAGGACGGCGAGCAGGACCGGCCCTATGAATATGCCCACGAAGCCGAACGCGAGCACGCCGCCGAAGACGCCGAGCGCGACCATGAGGAGCGACAGGTTGCTGCCGCGGCTGATGAGCAGCGGCTTGAGCACGTTGTCGACGCCGCTCACGAGCAGCGCGCCCCAGACGACCATGAAGATCGCCCAGCCGAGGCTGCCCTCGCAGTAGAGCCACACCGCCGCCCCGCCCCAGACGAGCGGCGGGCCGATGGGGACGAGCGAGAGGAAGAAGGTGGCGACGGCCAGCGCGAGCGCCGCCGGCACGCCGGCGATGACGAGGCCGACGAGGGCGAGCAGCGCCTGGGCCGCCGCCGTGCCGAGGATTCCGTACACGACGCTCACGACGGTGCCGCGCACCGTCGCGAGCAGATCTCCGCTCAGGCGTTCGGCCACCCTGCCCGCGCCCGCGCGCAGGAGCGCGGCCATGGCTTCCCCGTCGCGATAGAAGAAGAAGCCGATGAACGCGACCAGCCACATCTGGAACACGCCCTGGACGAGGATGCCGCCGAGCGCAACCAGCACATCCCGCGCGGGAATCATGAGGGAGCGGGCGAGCGCGGCGAACTGCTCGCGATCTGCCGCGACGGCGCGCCACCGCGCATCGGCTTTCTCGCCCACGAGGGGGATCTGCGCGACCCACTCGGGCGGCGGCGGCAGCCCCTGCTCGAGGTAGGAACGCGCCGCATCGACCATGCGCGCGGCGTCGGCGGCGAAGCTCCCCGCAACGAGCGTGAGCGGCAGGATGACGACGGCGAGCATGAGGATGATCATGCAACAGGCCGCGATCGAGCTGCGCCCGCGCACGAGGGCCCGCAGCCGCGCGAAGAGCGGCCAGGTCGTCGAGCACAGGACCGCAGCGAACAGCATGGCGGCCAGGAAAGGCCGGAGCACGAGGTAGCAGCCGATGACGAGCAGCGCGATCGCGGCGATGCGGATCTTCCCCTCGAGGGCCGAGCGCGGCGCATCGTCGGGCGCCGGAGATGCTGCGGGAGCATTGTCTGCCATGGCGGTTGAGTCCTTGTGCACTGCACGCGTTCCTGTCGTGCGGACGGCAGGATAACCGCGGGGTGACGCGGAAGTCAACGGCGCGCGACCTGTGCGGCCGAAGTCACGGGCTATGCCTGCGGTCGTTGACGTGGTATTCTGAGCCTGTATATACAAGGTATGGGCTTCACGGAAGGCCAACGCATGGGCAGGCATGGCCGCGCCAGGAAACACAGGGTTGCGCAGGTCGCATCCTCGTCCGGATGCGTTCCTCCGGCGCGGCGCCGCGCGAAGATCCGAGCCGCGCCGGTCGCCGCGGCGCTGCTTGCGGCGGCGCTGCTTGCGGGCGGCGTCTACGGACTCAAGCGCTGGGGAGACGGCGCTCGACAGGCGGCGGTTGCGCCGGCGGGCGCGACGCAGCCTCCTTCCCCCGCCGCCCCCTCGAACCTGGAAACGATCGCCGCGTTGAAGCGCGAGATCCTTGCCGTCGCCGAGGAGCTGCGCAAGGGCCTGCCGGGACGCTGCGAGCCGCTCTTCTTCACGGGCAAGGCGTGCCAGCGCCAGGGCAACAGCGCCGAGGCGATCGCGTGGTGGGAGCGGGGGCTCGCGATCGACCCGCACCATCCCGAGGCGCACGTGGGGATGGGCTGGATCGCGATGCTGCGGGGCGATCCCGCGCAGGCGGCCGCCCGGTGGGAGCGGGCGCTGGCCCTGAATGCGCAGCTTCCCGATGTCAACAACGCGCTCGCGCGGGCGTACATGGCGCTCGGCAAGACGGCCGATGCCATTGCCGCGCTGAAGCGGGACGTCGCCGTGTCCTCCTATCCCGGCGACAGCCTGTATCTTCTCGGCCAGCAGCACCTGCAACTGGGGGACTGCGCGGAGGCGAAGCGCTGCTTCCAGGAAGCGGCGGCGCTCGACCCCGAATCGGCGAACGCCTGCTACGGCCTCATGCAGGCGGCGCAGCGGCTCGGCGAGAAGGAGCTCTTCGAGAAGAGCCGGGCCCTGTTCAAGGAACTCAAGGCGCGCGACATGCAGGTGCTCAAGGACCGGAACGAGGAGTACCAGGATATCCTCAATGTGCGCCGGGATTCGGCGGCCCTGCTCGCCGAGGCGGGCCGCATCTGGACGAGCGCCGGCAACGCCCGGAAGGCCGAGGCCGCGTGGCGGCGGGGCGCGGAGCTCGATGCCGGCGACATCGAGTGCCGGCAGTTGCTGGCGGGGCTCTGCGAGCGGGCAGGGCGCATTGCCGAGGCGATCGCGCGTCACGAGGAAGTGCGCGCCGCGAATCCCCGGAACGTTCTCAGCCTGCTTGCCCTGGGCCAGCTCCACATGAGGTCGGGGCGTCCCGACGGCGCCGCATCGGCCGAGGCCGCGCTCCTGCAGGCGAAGGAGGCGGCGCCCGCGAGCCCGTACCCGCTGCGCGATCTCGCGCTGCTCTACGTGCGCACGAACCGCAACCTCGGAGAGGCGCGGGCGCTCGCGGAGCAGGCCGTCGCGATCGAGGGGAGCGCCGAGAACTACTGCGCCCTCAGCCGCGCGTGCTACGGCGCGGGCGACAGGGCCGCGGCGCTCGCCATGCTCGCGCGCGCGGTCGAGCTTGCGCCGGACAATCAGGACTACCGCCGGGCGCTCGCGCGCCTCCAGGCGGAGAGATGAGGCGGGCGATGGCGATGCGGCGGCGGGCGGCGGCGATACGGTGCGGGCTCGCGCTCCTGTGCGCGGCCGCATCGAGCCGCGGCGCGATCACGCTCACGGATGTGACGAAGGCCTCGGGCATCGCCTTCGTGCACACCGACGGAAGCTCGGGCGCGCGCTACATCATGGAGACCGTGAGCGCCGGCCTGGCGACGTTCGACTACGACGGGGACGGCGACATCGACATCTACTTCGTGAACGGCGCGCCGCTCAAGGGCGCGTCCGCCGCCGCGCCGCCGCGCAACGCGCTCTACCGCAACGACGGCGGCTGGAAGTTCACGGACGTCACCGCGCAGGCGGGGGTCGGCGACACCGGCTACGGCCTCGGGGCGGCCATCGGCGACTACGACAACGACGGCCGGCCGGACATCTACGTGTCCAACTACGGGCCGAAGGTGCTGTACCGCAACAACGGCGACGGCACCTTCACCGACGCGACCGCGGCGGCGGGCGTCGCCGACGGCGCCAAGGTCGGCGCCGGCGCGTGCTTTCTCGACATGGACGCGGACGGCGACGTCGATCTCTTCGTCGCGAACTACCTGGAGTTCTCGTACGATCTGCACGTCAGCACGTCGACGCGGGGCGTCCCCGTGTACGCCAATCCGCGCTACTACAAGCCCGAGGCCTTCACGCTGTTCCGCAACGACGGCGGCGGCGCCTTCACGGACGTGAGCGTGGAATCGGGCATCGCGGCGCACCGCAACTGGGGGATGGGCATCGTGTGCCTCGACTACGACAACGACGGCGACACGGACATCTTCACGGCCAACGATGTCGCCGACAATTTCCTGTTCCAGAACGACGGCCGGGGCAACTTCGAGGAGGTCGGCCTGACCGCGGGCGTGGCGTACGACATGAACGGCGACGAGCAGGGCAGCATGGGCGTGGACTGCAGCGACTACGACAACGATGGCTGGCTCGACCTGTACATGACCGCGTACCAGGCGCAGCTCGCCACGCTGTATCGCAACCGCGGCGACGGGACGTTCGAGGATGCGACGCTGCGCACCGGCGCCGGCGCCGGGACGCTGGCCACGGTCGAGTGGGGCAACGGGTTCATCGACTTCGACAACGACGGGTTCCGCGACATCTACGTGGCGCGCGGCCACCTCCAGGACACGATCGAGCAGTTCGACGACACGGCGTCGTACGAGGTCGAGAACCTGCTCTTCCGGAACATGGGCGACGGCACGTTCCGGGACGTGAGCGCGGAGGCGGGCGACGGCATGCGCGTGCGCCGGAGCAGCCGCGGGGCGGCCTTCGAGGACTTCGACAACGACGGCGACATCGACGTCGTCGTCCTGAACTCGCGGCGCGAGCCGACGCTCCTCAGGAACGACTCGCCGCGCGCGCACCACTGGCTCCAGATCGATCTCAGGGGGGTGCGCGCGAACCGCGGGGGCGTGGGCGCGCGGGTCAAGGTCACGGCCGGCGACCTGACCTTGCACGACGAGGTCCACGCGGGACGCGGCTACCAGAGCCACTTCGGGTCGCGGCTCCACTTCGGGCTCGGGACGCGCGCCAAGGTCGACCGGATCGAGGTCAAGTGGCTCGGCGGCGGCACGGACACGATTCTCGGGGTCGGCGTGGATCGGCGCGTGACGATCACGGAGGGGACGGGCGCGGCGGCGCCGGCGGCGGGCACGCCGTGACGCCGCGGCCGAGCCCGGTGCGCTCGCGCGGCGTCATCATCTACGGCCACATCACGCCCGATGCGCCGCGCAGGCTGGCCGCCCGTGAATCGTGCCAGGGGCATACACCCCGAGCGAGCATTACTGTCAGTCACCATGATTTCCAATCAGGACCCGTGCTTTTAATTGGACAATCGACATGTCGTGTACGAAACTATTATCCTGCGCGGTGGAATAAGTGCCCGAGACCCTGAGCCTTCGCGGTGTAGATGACACATGCCCTGCCGTGAACTCACTGCAAGGAGTCCTGCAATGCAGAAGTCGTTAAAGACGAGATTGTCCAGAGCACTTGCCTTCGTTCTCGCTGCTCTTAGTGGCGGATTCTTCACCTTGTCCTGTGCATGGTCGCCACCAGAAGACAGCACTAAGCGGGAGGTCGGAAGTGGAACGTCTCCATCATCTTCGACTGCACCCTCGTTACAGCCCGAGCAAATACCCGGATTTTCGTACGTTGCGAAGAACCCTCAGGGCTACGAGACGTACCGCCACGATCAGACGAGAATAGTGTTCGTCAAGTTGCCCGGGGGGAAGTTCAAGATGGGAAGTCCTCCTGGAGAGTCGAGGATCAGGAACCTCAAAGACGAAGGCCCAGTGCATGAGGTGACATTGAGTCCGTTCTTGATTGCAGAATGCGAGGTGAGCCAGGCTGAGTGGAAGCATGTCATGGGGACGACACCATCATACTTCAAGCGAAATGAGAGGTGCCCGGTGGACAGCGTTTCTTGGAACGATTGCCTATCGTTCTGCCAGAAGACCAAGCTTGATTTGCCAACGGAGGCGCAATGGGAATATGCTTGTCGGGCGGGAACGACCGGACCCTACGCTGGAGAGTTGGAACGTATGGCTTGGTACGAGGCGAACTGTAGCGGGACGCAACCCGTACGGGCAAAGGAGCCGAACGGATTTGGCCTCTACGATATGCACGGAAACGTCTCAGAATGGTGCAAGGACTTCTTTGCCCCGATCGGATTCTACGCGACCAAGGAAGCAGGGGGGCCGGACCCTCTTTACGGCCTGCACTCCTCGCTGGGTCGAGTGCTTCGAGGTGGAAGCTATCTCGTTGATGCCGATGCATGTCGATCCGCTTACAGGATCGGCATTACCGCTGATGACCACGGCGCGAACTACGGATTCCGTCCCGCAGAATCTCTACGACAGGAAGCACTACAGGGTGGGAAGGCACCCGTCACGTGCAAGGCTGGGCCAAGGACAGAGGAGGCAGAAGAAGATTCCGGGGACAGTCAGTGCGCCGGGAGACCGGCGCGGAGTAGCGAATGAAAGAGTCGCACAGGGAAGGCGTAGCGAGCCACCCTGACCCCGAACCATGCGGATGCGCCCGCGAGGACGCAGCC
>JBFZCA010000308.1:0-9520 GCA_041308205.1 Planctomycetota bacterium
AAACCCTTCCCTTTTTGATACCTCGCGGTCACGAAGGTCCATTTCAGAAGGTCCACGGCGTTGCTCGTCGTCAGCCCCTCCCACCGTCCATCGAGGCATGCCTCCAGGGCGATCCGGCCCAGGTAATCCATGGCCAGGCGATATCCGGCGCGTTGGTCCCGGCCGTGGTCAACGACACCCGACCAGTCCCAGGAATACTCCTGAGGGGCGATCCAGGCCTCGATCGTGAAATCACCGCGGATGTTCGGGAGTTCCCGAGAGGGCACGGTCACCCGGTTGGTGTAGCCATCGAACGACAGACAAGTCCCGGAGACTCCTTTTCTCCAGTAGCTGTCCGCCCCGCCGATGCCGCACTTCGATCCCTTGACGCTCTCCCTCGTGAAGTCGTCCTGGGCGGAGAGCCCCTCATCGAACCGCATCCACAGCGCGGGAGACTCGACTCCTCCCTTGACGACGGGCGCTCCCGGGACGGTGTCGCCTGGCCGGCGCTGCAACCGCGCCGGCGTGGTGCTTTGAACGTCGATCCCGGATGCGGTCAGATCGAGGATCTGCGTGGTCTTGTTCAAAGGGTCGTTCCACTCGTCCAGCCGGACGCAGCCTTTCTTCGCTTCCCTCGTGATCCGCCTGTCGGCGGTGATCGTGAAGTATTCCTCGGCGTAATCGGCGAAGTAGCTGCCGATATCGCCACTGTAGGTCCTCTGGAAATCGGTGAAGTGCGGGCCGTTCAGGTCCGGGGCATACCTCCAGTGAACGACGATCCTGTCGGGCGAACTCTCGATCAGGCGAACAGAGGAACACTTGTTGATCGCGTCGGGCCGTTCCGGGGGCCCGTCGCCGGTCACCGGCAGCAGGCGGTCGACGAAATACTTCGTCCCCGACGGTTGCCAATACGGCAGATAGCCGAATTCACGGCAGAATACGAATCGGCCGTTCGTTCCGATCCTGACGATGAGATCTGCATATTGGCCCGTGTTGCTGTCATCGTCATATTCCAGCCGCGTGTAATAGGCGTAGAAATCCGACGGCTTAGGGGGGGCGCACAAGGCCGTGAGCAGGGCCAGGACCGCTGTTCCGCATGGAGACAGCACGCTAACAACCAAAGCGCCGCGAGAAGTGCCGTTTCGGGCTCGCTTCATGGCTTATCAATCTCCTTTCCGACGAGGGTTACGCCGCCTTGGCGGGGACGCTCTCGCGCGTTTCGGGATCTTTGATCCTTGTGTGATCATCGAGAAGCTCCTTGATCGTCCGGCTGCAGTGCTTGCTCACGCCCACATTATTTGGAACGAACACCGGCCCGAATTCTCAGAATGAGTGGAACGGGAATACGCCCGTGTGCGCGGCCGAGGACGCCCGAGAGTACCCCGCCCCGCACCCGTCGTTACCCCGCCTCGGCACGAGTACAATACCCCGCCGATCCCCTCCACGTCGCCCGCAACGAGGCTTGCCGTATGTGGTCCCTCCGTCATACGTAATTACCAATAATGTGAGAATCTCCGTTCCACATAATGTGAGCGTTAGCACATAGTGGTTCCAGCTCTCCGGCCCCTGATCGCTCACCCACTTTCCATCTTCCGTCACCCAGGCCGCGCAGTAACCAGTGCCGCGCCACAAGACCATGCGCACGGGAAGCGCATCGAAACACACGAGCACGTCTGCGAAATCACCGACGGGCCAGATCCGGTCCCATTCCGGGCAGTAGTTGAGTCGCGTGTAGAAAGCACCGAAAGGCCGCGGCCATGGCGGGCCAGAGGGCAGGACGCGGAACTGCAGCGGCCGGGAATTCGTCGGCGCATGTGCCGTGAAGGTCGCATTGATTTCCTCGGCGGTGAGGGCGCGGTTGAAGATGCGCACCTCGTCCATCAATCCGTCCAGATGTCTGGGGGCAAGGTTCGTCGTCTCCGCAGGAGCCGTGCGGAGGTTGTAAAGCTGCGCCGCTGGCTCGCCGGGCTTGGGCGTGATTGAGCTGGGTTTGGTGAAGCCGCCGGAGCCGAGTCCGTTGCTCAATTTCCAATCGCCGGATCGAATCATCATCATGGACGCGGCACTTCCGGCGTGCATGACGATGGGCGCGCGAATGGGTTTGTCAGCGGGTTGCACGCCTTCCAGCACTGGCAGGAGACTGAAGCTGCCCGGCCCCGCATCGTCTGGAAGTGTTGCACCACAAATCTCCGCGAAAGTCGCGAGCAGATCCGTGAAGCAAATCAACTGCTCGCTCACGAATTCGCCTCCCTTCACCTCCACCAGTTGTTCACCGGCGGCTCCATGCACAAGGACGGAATCGGCGGACACCAGCGTCGCCAGTTGTTGGGCCAGTCTGTGGCCCTCGCGGCGCACCCACCGCAGGGTTTCAAGACAGTCGCCGAACATGGAAACCGTAAAGCCGTCCACGTTGAGCACCTCCATCATGCCGCCGCCGGTGGAGATCGCGCGCACGAAGTGATGCTCCTGCCCGTGGCGTAACATGAGGCGGTACGTGTTCGGGTGCGAATCCTCAGCGTCCACCGTCTCGGTGCGGATTTGAACGCCCAGATCGCGCAGAACCTTTGGCGAACCGGGCAGTCGTTCATCGACGGCGCCCCACCCCATCAACCCGCCGAACAAGCCCATGTCCGAACCTTGCGAGTCGTGAGTGGTTGGCAGTGAGCCAGTGCGGTCGAACTCGACCAGCACCTCGGTGAACTGACCACCCATGAGGTCCCTGGCCAGGCGCCCGATGCGCAGCGCCGCGGCGTAATGGGAGCTCGACGGCCCGCGCATCACGGGGCCGATCACGTCGTTGAAAATGCTGACGGGCGACTTCGAACTCATGCGAGGCAGGGTTTCATCCGCATATCACTGCCTGGCTTGGCGTGTGACGATTGGAACGTAGCCAACCTCCAATCCGACGGGAGGCGTTACGAGCAAGGCTGGATCGAGCGAAACCAGTTTTCCTCGCGTGGGCGGAGCCATGTAGTCGCGATCGGTCGGCCAGTTCGCGTGAAGCTCTTCCACGAAGGACTGCAGCTTCGCCTTCTTCTCGGTGCTCCAGGAGTATTGCTGGAACGACGGCTGATCCACGAAGCGATACCACGAATAGGTCACCACTGAGCCATCCACGAGCCTGGCGGTGAAGGGGCCGAGTTTCGGGCCGGGCTGCGCCCAGGCGCCGACGGTGGGCGAAGTGTAGGGCACTCCCATCGTGGCGAGCTTGAATTCCTGAGTGAGCAACCTGGTTTCCGCAGGCACTTCTGCCGCGGGCACGGCGATGCGTTGTTCACCGACGTGTTTGTAGTATTGAGGGAACATCCCTTTGGCGCTGATGTCGTTGGTGAACCACTGCAAGCCCCACACGTTGCCCTCGAAAATTCGAGTGTCGAAGGCGCGCTCCACGCCAATCATCTTCTTGCCCGCTTGATCGTAGCGGGTGGTGTGCGTGTTGAGCTTGGGTTTCCACGCGCCTCTTTCGTCGAAGCGCCCCGGGCATGCCGGGCCGCCGTCGCGCCAGGACTTGCAGGCGTCGTAAAGGGCCGTCTTCGAGTAGTACGTGACGTCTTGGACGAGGAAGGCGCGGCCCTCGGCATCCACCGGGAACTGTAGCTTGGGCAGTTTCGAGAAGGCGTTGCCCTGTGCGTCCTTGGCGTCAAAGCGCGGCACGGTGTTAATCTCCATCGCACCGCCGCCCATGATGCCGGGACGGGCGTCGAGTCCGCGCCCGTGGAGGAAGGGATAGTTGAAGAGCTTGGCGATCTTGCTCCATGTCTCCGGGATGTAGTAGGCGATGGGGCCTCTGAAGTTGGCGGCGCTGAGGAAGCAGGTCCAGCTTTGGTCGCCCGTCGGCGGATCGCCGGTGGCGGGATCGGTGAAGGGCAGCGCCATCCAGGTGTAACCGAGGAACTCGCCGTTGGGATTGCCCTGGAACGGCAGCGCGTCGGGAGGGATGAGGAGGCGGTTGCTGAGTTGCGCGATGCCCAACTGGTGGTCCGGCAGCGCCTCGTTCTGGTAGAAGAAAGACCAGCCGGGCGAGCCAACCTCGTAGTCGTAGCACTGCGGCGTGGCGTTCATGCTGAACTTCGGCGGGCCGTAACGGAAATGGTTGCCGGCCCAGTAGCCCAAGCCGCCCTCCACGGTTTGGAAGACGCTGCTCCAAGTCGGACCACGTTCCTTCCACGTTCGGGCCAACGTGCCCTCCGGCGCGAGCGGTTTGTCCTTGTTGTCGGAGTTGTCCGGCTGAATCCACGAACTGGGCAAGCCGATTTGAAAATTCGCCAGCGGCTGATCCACCAGTGGCCAGACGGCGGCGTAAAAGCCCATCCCGGCGCTGTAGTCGCCTTGGGCCGGGAGTCTCTCGTGACCAAAGCCGATGTAGCCGTGCAGCCCTTGGGAGTGTGAAGTGATGATGCCTGCTTCGTCCGCAGCGGTTGCAGTCGTGACCGCGATTGCGGTTGTGGCAAGCAGGCAGCCGAGCCACTTGGTTGTTGAGCGTTTCATTGTCGTGCCTTTCCTTGATCGTGTGGACTACTCGCCGCACCTGCCAATTCCTGACGGGTCGCAATGGGAACATAGCCCGCTTCCATGCCGCGCGGCGGAGTCAGGATCAGAGCCGGGTCCAGACTCGCGAGCATACAGACGTCGGGCGGGGCGAGGTAGTTGCGGTCCTTGGTCCAGGCGCGATGCAGCATTTCCACCCGCTTCTGTACCACCTCGCGCTCCTCCGGCGTGAGGTCGGCGTTGAGCATCGCGGGTTGATCGGCAATCCGCTACCAGTAGTGGGTCACCACGCTGCCATCGCCGAGGCGCGCCTGGAACGGGCCGGCGGCGGGACCGGGTTTCTTCCAGCAGCTCGCGGGATCGTCCGGTGTGGTGCGGGGTTCCTGCGGCTCTTCCTTCGGGGTTTCAAAGCGGTATTGGGTGAGGCCGAGTTCAGGCGGCACATCCTTGGGCGAGACGACGGACCACTGGGGTTTCTTGCCGTCCACATCGAGCCGATAGTATTCGGGCAAGGTGACGAGCGAACCGTTCTTCCGCGTCAGTTGCTCGTCCCAGCGATAGCCGAAGGTGATGGGATTCGGCGTGTGGGAAGTGGCAAAGGAATTCCAATTAATGGGCACCTTCTCTTCGTTCGGAGTTTTGGCTGCGTAGATTTTCCAACTGGCCCCGCCGCCCTTCCCGAAGTCATGCACGGCGGACGCTTCGGCCTTGATCAGGCCCGTGGACGGAGCGCCGCCGTCGAACCACCACCAATGCACCATTGTGATGAGCTGTCAGGGGCGCCGGGACTCCAGCATCTTGAGGTTGGCCTCGGCGAAGGCTTTGCCCATGAGGGCGAAGGTTTTCGCGCAGCCGAGATAGTGGTAGCCGGCGTTGGAGGCGCCGCGTTTCCAGAGCGCGGCTTCGGCAGGCGTGATGAGGTCAGCCTCGAACTTCTTAACAAACTCCCGCTTTTGCTCCTCCGTCATCTTTCCATCCGCGTTGGCATGGTCCTTGTGTTTTGAATCAAGAAAGTAGCGCATCTGGCGGACCTTCTCGTGCTGCTTGTCAATGGCTGCGAGTTCCTCCGACCAGAACGGCGCGGTTTGCACGGCGACGACATTGCCCTTGAACTCGGGCATTGCCGCGGGCGCTGCCATCGCCCGCCGGAAAGCCACCATATCCACTGACTCGTCCTTGAGCCCGCCAACCCCCATCACGCCGATCACGAATGGCAGGTTGGGAGCGGCCAGATCCTTGCGCACGTCACGGATGAAGTGTGCGAGCAATTCCGAGTAGAGGTCGAAGCGGTTCGGCTTGTTATGGTTCGGATAGACGTGGCCATCGACCATGTCGTTGAATCCCTGAAGCCAGACAAAGCCCCCGAGTTCGTAGCCCTGTGCGGAATCGTAGTCCGGATAGACCCGCGTGACATCGTTCAGCACCTTTCTCACATGCCCGATCATCAGGCGGTAGTAGTGGCCGGTCGCCTTCGCCTTTTCGGCTTTCCACTGCTCGAAATCCTTCGGGATGCCATGCCCTTCCTGCGTGGGGTAGTTCTCCCGCTGGAACGAACTCAGTTGATACGGCCCCGCGCCCGGCGAGCGGAAATCCGTGTGCAGGCTCTTGCCGCCCCACGCGGCCTTGATGATGAGCACCGGCTCCGCGAGCGCAGCGTCCATCGTGAGACCGAAGGTGAATTCGGGGCCGATTTTGTCGCCGGGCTTCTTGGAGTCCAGGCCCCACATGGACCCGTAGCCTGCTGTCAGTTTGCCGGTGATTTCGAAGTTCTCTTCGCCGGCGCCGGTGAGATACGAAATCCACGCGTGGTCGCACACGCGCGGCTTGCCGTCCTCGCCGCGCATCTGTGTGAACAAGGGCGCGGTGGCCTGGTCGTCGCCGATGTAGTCGAAGGTTTCAATCCTGGCTGGCCCCTCCATGTTCGATTGGCCGGCGAGGATAAACACCTTCAGCGGTTTGGCGTCCGCGTGGCTGGTGGCCGCCAACATCAGGCCGGCAGCCACTGCGGTCATCATGCACCTGGTAGTCTCTCGTGTGGCTTTCATAGTTTTTTGTCCGTTCGTTTTTCGGCCTAGACAATTTCTTCCCGTGCCGCATCCCAGCGCACCATGCGCCGCTCCTGCTGCGCCTTCAGCGACATGAGAAACGTGGCCGTTTCGATGAACGCCTCGTCCGTGGAGCACTTCGGTGTGCCGCGGGTGCGGATGCAATTCAGCCAATCCACCACGTGACTGCGCTGTGCTGGCGTCTGGCCACTCGCATAGCCTTTGGGCAAATCCGCTCTCTGGTTGTGGTCGGCGGGAATGATTTCAAACTTGGTCACGTTGTGGGCGATGTCGTCAAAGCGCAGCGTGGCGTCGCGCCCGCAGATCGTCACCGGCTGGCTGTCGTTGGTGTTCATGCTCCCCTGGAAGGTAACCGTGCGGCCCAGTTTCTCGAACTCGTAGGTGGCGACCCAGGTGTCGGGCACTTCACGGTCGTCCCGCAGCAAGGCGATCTGGCCGGAGCACACGCAATTGTCGGGAATGCCGTGGCCAAGCAGGTATTGCACGAAGTCCATCTCGTGCGAGAGCAGGTCGCCGGCGTAGCCGGTGCCGTAGGCATAGTAACAGCGCCAGTGCCAGAAGTGCCGTTCATTCCACGGAATCCTCGGCGCGGGGCCGAGCCAGCGTTCCCAGTCCAAGTCCATTCTGACTTGCTCGGGATCGGGGCGGTTCCACTTGTCGTAGTAGCCATACCAGCGCCAGTTTGGATGCGCCGGGTCCAGCGACTTGAAGCGCCCCGTTCGTACCAGCGTGATGGGGCCTAGGATGCCCTGTGCGATGAGCTCTTTCGCCTGCAAACCGCAGGTAGCCTGGCGTGCCTGGTGGCCTAGCTGGAATACGACCTTACTCTGCTTGAGCGCGTCGCGCATGAGCTTTGCCTCTGCCAGCGTGCGGGCGAAACCCTTCTCGCAGTAGATATCCTTGCCCGCGTTCACCGCGTCGAGCACCATCTGGCAGTGCCAGTGGTCCGGCGTGGCGATGACCACGGCCTCGACCTGCGGATCAGCGAGTAGGTCGCGGTAATCTACGTAGGCTTTCCCCTGCGGATTGAGACTACGCTCGACGCCTTTCTGGCGGTGCAGCCCATAAACATCGCTCACGGCCACGACCTTGACGTTGGGCACGGCTGCCACCGCCTCGATGAGGTTTCCGCCGCGTGTGCCCAAGCCGATGCAGCCCACGCCAATCGTCTCGGCGGGAGACTCGGCGGAGAGAATCGCGGGCGCGAAGGTGGAAACAGCCGCCAGAGTCGTGGCGGTGTGACCAGCAGTACGGAGGAACTGCCGTCGGTCAAGGCTCGCTGGGCCAGCGGTCGCTTTGAAGGATGCCACGTCCTTCACTCCCGGTGTCCGTTCCTTGCCGGAGAAAGAAGAAAAGCTGCATGCGCCCTTCATGATTAAGCCTCCAAATCCCAACCCGCTCAATTGCCGCTAATCGTAACTCTTATGGCTGAGCCCCTGCCGTTTTCCCACCGGTTAACCGTGGAGAAGGTCACCCCGACCTTGGCGGCAGACTGCTCCTGAGGCAGTCCAAGCCATATGCACAGCTGCTTCACCCTGTGCGCCATTTTCTGCTTCGTCTTCCGAGCACGCTTGATAGCTCGGTATAGAACATGCCACAGCAAATCATGTTGCAGATCGTACGCCCGAGCAGTTCGCCTTGTCAAGGCTTTGCTCTGACCTCGTAAACGAACCCATGTTGCACGGGCAGGTCTTGACCGTCTGACTGAACAGGTAGCTCGAGATCGTGATTCCGTCGGCCACGTTCACGCTCTCGTCGTCGTGTGCGTCTCCCCGCGTGAACGTCCAGGGCTGGTTCGTATCGCAGTCGGAATGCCACCACGCAAGGCAGGCGAACGTCATCGGTGTGAACCCGTCGAGCGTGACCATGCCGCCACGACCCGCGATCGACGACTCGGCCTCGGCGCTCCCGCGTGCCACCCTCGTCGCCGGGACGTCGCAAAGGCCGACGCCGCGTGTCTGGAACGGGCTATATGTCCCCCTCCCCGCGTCGAATCCCGGACGCTCCGCGAGCATCGCAGGAGCATCACTCGAGCATCACGGGAGCATCACTCCGGAGGAGGCCTCGCGGACGATGGCGGAACTCCCACCCGATCTCTGCATCGTGCTCGACGCGTGGCCGACGATCCCCGAATCGGTCCGCGCAGGGATCGTCGCGATTGTCCAGAGATGTCGGGACAAGTCGCACGGTTCCGAATGAAACAGGACGGCACCCTCGGCTTGCTGCTGCAATACTCGCCTCACGGCCCGCAGACTGGATTCGAACCAGCGACCTCGTGGTCCCAAAGCGTTAATGTGCACGCGACCAAGTTACGTAAACCACTGCCAGATATAATACTACGTAAACGTCAGGAATGCAAGGGATGCGTCGAAAAGCATATTTTTTGAGGGCATTTCGGATACCGTATACGCATCACTACATCCTACCGACCTCGCCGGTAGAGGACTCCACAGGAACCTCCGGCCATTCTGTCGGCGGGCTCGCATGCGAATGCATCCGTCGTGCATCAAGCGTCGGAGTCGATTCCTCCGAACGTCCGAGTCAAGGGCCAAGCATCGGCCATTCTTCTGTGGCGGCTCCAGCCTCCTCCGCGTCGGAATTTGGCGGCCCGAGCAGCACCATCGGCAGCGGATGGGATTCTCGGGAGGGACAGGGATTCCGGATTATCCATTCCGACTGGATTTACAGTTCAGTGGCCGGCCTTGAGCCACACGGCCATTTCGCCGGCGCCGCGATTCGACCACAACGAATAAGGAATCGCTGTGGCGCGAATCCGCTCTTTGCCACGCGCCAGTTCGCCTTCGAGCACGGTGGTGCCGCCAAGAATATCAGCGCGGAGACGGGGCTGGAAGGCGGCGTCCGCGGGTAGCGCGAGATCGAGCACCCGGCCGTCGTGGTCCGCGCCCTCGAAGCAATAGAGGATCGGGCCGCGCTCGAGGGCGACCTTGCCGGCGCAGTCCTCCACCTTCGGATGCGCGATGAGGCGG
>JBFZCA010000309.1:0-4118 GCA_041308205.1 Planctomycetota bacterium
GGCTTCCGCCGCCGCCGCCGGCACGGCCAGGAGCGGCGTCGCGGCCGCCGCGGTCCGCACGCCGCGCGCAAGAAATCCTCGTCTCGTCGTCTCCATGGCAGCCTCCTCTCGCATCGAACGCTTCGTATGCGATCGTAGTTCCTCGCGGCGATCGGAGCAAGGCCCCGCAGGGCGGGCCGGCGCCGCGTTCCGGATCGCACGTCCCCGCCCGCTGGCTCCCGCCCCGAGTTCCACATAGCATGGTGGTATGAGAAACACGCCTGCAACGTTGTCGAGCATCGTTCTTGGGCTGTCCGCGGCCTGCGCCTGCACGGCGGGTTTCGCGGGCGAGCCTCCCGCCCCGCCGAGCGTCTTCGGCGCCCCGCGCGAGAGACCCGGCGATCTGCGCATCGCGGAGGAGGCCGCGCGGCTCATTGCGGCGCGAGAGTACGCCAAGGCCGAGGAACTTCTCCTCGCGGCCGTCGCGGAATCGCCGCGCGCGGCCGTCCACCGGTACAACCTCGCCTGCGCACAGGCGCTCCTCGGCAAGACCGACGCCGCCCTCGCGAGCCTCCGCGCCGCGGTCGAGCGCGGCTATGTCGATGCGGCGCACATGGAGGCCGACGGCGACCTGGAGTCCCTGCGGGCGACCGCCGCGTACAAGGAGATCCTCGGCGCGGCGCGCGCGGCGGGCGAGAAGCTCGCCGCGCGCCCGGTCACGCCCCGGCCCGTCGCCGGCGGCGTCGCGATGGTCGCCGAGGAGAACACCGCGTGGCAGCCCTCGCCGGGGTTCTTCCGCGTCCTGCACGCCTTCCCCCCTGCGCCGGCCGGCGGCGAGATCGCGCGCACGGGCGGCCGCGAGGGCGAGCTTCTCGCAGCGTGGGCGAAGGAGGGCGCGGCCGCGGGTCTCCACGGAATCCTGTACGACAACCACGATCGCGGCCACAGCATGTTCCCGTGCGCCGAGTTCCCCGGACTCGCACGCGTCGAGTACTGCGACGCTGCCAAGGCCCTCCACCTCGACAACGGCCTTCAGGCGCGCATCGTCCACGACGCTCCCGTCTTCGGCAATTCCTCGACTGCCACGGTCGGCACCGACTTCTGGCGCAGCAACCCGCGCCTGGCCATGGTGCGCCCCGGGACGATCGCCGTCCAGTATCTCCAGTACACATCGAATCACATCTACTTCTACCCGGAGCACAACGACTACGACCCCGGCCGCAACGGCCAGGGCGGCGGCCACGGCGACGTGTATCCGGCCAACACGCCCTTCTGCGTGACGAGCCGGGGATCGTCGGGCTCGGACCAGCCGTTCCTCAGGGCCTTCACGTGCGCGATCGCGGCCTTCACGCCGGCGACGCGCGAGAAGCTCGTCGCGCAGGGGCTCCTCGCGCCCGCGCTGCAGATGATCTTCCGCGCGTCGAACGCCGCCGTCCGGACGCCCGAGGACTATCTCACGGGCGCGGCCCATCCGGCCGTGTTCGATGCCGCCGCGCTGCGCATCGACGCGATGATGGCGCGCGCCCACGCGATGCGGCCCGACGAGATTCCGCCGTTCGTCAAGCTGAAGGTCGTCGAGGAAGATCTCGGCGAGGTCGGCCGCGACTACTTCGACGTCGGGCCGCGCGAGAAGCTCTTCGACACGCCCGCGGCGATCGCCCGCGTCGCGCGCTCGACGGCGTACGTGAAGACCATGGTCGTGAGCGCCGAGGAGAGCTTCGATGCGAACGGCCGGCCGCTCGTCTGGACGTGGCGAGTCCTGTGCGGCGATCCCGCCGCGATCGAGATCGCGCCGCTCAATGCGGCGGGCTCGGTCGCGCGGCTGCGCATTCCCTGGCACGAACGCCACGGCGTCGCGCCGGGCGCGGCGCTCGAGTGCAACCGCGTCGACATCGGCGTGTTCGCCCACAACGGCATTCTCTTCTCGGCGCCCGCGTTCGTGTCGATCCACCATCTCGACAGCGAAACGCGCGTCTACGACGGCGAGAAGCGCATTCTCTCCGTCGAGTACCGCTCGCGCGCCGCCGGCGGCAACTACGCCGACCCCGCGCTCCACACGCCCGCCGACTGGCGCGACGAGTACGACTACGACGGCGAGGGCCGCTTACGCGGCTGGACGCGCATACGCGGTGACTCGCGCGACTCGTTCACGGCGGACGGCGCGCTCGTCACGAAGAAGAACGATGCCGGCCGGCCGCTCGAGACCCGCGCCGTCCGCTACACGAGCACGTCCGGAGGCCCCGCCTCCGCGCCGCGCCTCGAGTACGCGCCCGCCGGCGAGGTCCGCACGCACGAGCGCGATGAGACGGCGCGCGCCGGCGCGGTCGACCTGTCGCACGTGCCGCAGATCCGCGAGACCGCGCAGGAGCGCGATGCGCGCATGCAGTGGTTCCGCGACGCGAAGTTCGGGATGTTCATCCACTGGGGACCCTGCTCGGTCGGCGCGAAGGAGATCGGCTGGGGCCGCAACGCCAACCGTCCCTGGGACATCAACGGCGTCCAGACCCCGCGGACGGAGGACCCCGTCTACGACAACTACTACAAGGAGTTCAACCCCGCGAAGTACGATGCCGAGGCGTGGGTCCGCTTCGCCAAGGACTCGGGCATGAAGTACATGGTGCTCATCGCCAAGCACCACGATGGCTTCGCGCAGTTCGACTCGAAGGTCTCCGACTACGACATCATGGCGGCGCCCTACGGCAAGGACATCGTCCGCGCCTATGCCGATGCCTGCCACCGCCAGGGGATGAAGCTCGGCCTGTACTACTCGACGCGCGACTGGTACCACCCCGACTACCTGGTCGGCGACAACGCGAAGTACGACGCCTTCTACCGCGCGCAGGTCCGGGAGCTCCTGACCAGCTACGGCGCGATCGACGTCATGTGGTTCGACCACGTCGGCGGCCAGGACTGGGGAAAGTGGAAGTTCGACGAGCTGTTCGCCATGATGTACGCGCTGCATCCGAAGCTGATCATCAACGACCGCGCCGCGCGGTTCTGCGGGCCGAGGACGCCCGAGGACCGAGGGCCGCCATCGCCCGAGATCGCGCGGATGACCGAGGGCGACTACTCGACGCCCGAAGGCGTCATTGGCGCGATGAACCTCGCCCGCGACTGGGAGTCGTGCATCCATGTCGGCCGGGGCTGGTCGTACCACGGCGAGGACGGGTTCAAGGGGCCCGAGGACTGCATCAAGATGCTCGTCTCCTGCACGACGGGCGGCGGCAACCTGCTCCTGAACTTCGGGCCGCGCCCGGACGGGACGTTCGCCGAGGGCGAGGCCGCGGTCGCGCGCGCCATGGGCACGTGGCTCAAGATCCACGGCGATGCCATCTACGGCACCCGCGGCGGCCCGTACCGGAACGGCGCCTGGGGCGGCAGTTGCCACAAGGGCGACAAGCTCTACTTGCACGTCTGCGAGTGGCCGAAGGGAGGCCTCGCCTTCGACCCGCTTCCCCGGAAGATCCTCGCCGCCCGCACGTTCGCGAACGCGCCCGCCGCCTTCACGCAAGGGGACGAGGGCCTGTCGGTGACCGTCGCCGAGAACGCCCGCGTCGCGCCGGTGACGGTCATCGAGCTGACGCTCGACCGCGCCATCGAACCCGGTCTCCTCGCCGGCGGCCTGCGCGCGCCGTAGCGCTCCGCCCCCGAACCGGGGGCGGCATTCGCGCGCCGCGCCGGCGCCAAGAGCGCATCCCCGCCGCGATGGGTCGTTAAACGCCGTTGCCGCCGGCGGCGGGCGGGCGGATCATCAGGTCTTCGATGATCCGCGCGAGATGCTCGGGCCGGCAGGCCCTGCCGGCGACGACATGCCGTCCCGAAGGGTCGGGCACCCACTGCGAAAGCCCCTTGTCGTCGATCGCCACTCGCCCGCCGCGCTGCTCGGCCCACAATTCCGAGTCGCCGCCGCGCACCGCGTACAGCGCTGCCGCCTGATCGTAGCTCGGCTGGCCGCCATCGATGGACGGCCGGTTCCCGAAGGTTCGCAGCTCGTACGCGCGCCGCACCGGGTTGGACACGGGCGTCCGCCTGAGCGCTTCTCCGGTCATCACGGGGTGCCCCGCCTCGAACCCCTGCCACACGATCTCGGTCGGCCACTCGGCCGCGAAGAAGCGCGCCGCGTCCGGATGCGTCGCGAT
>JBFZCA010000310.1:0-13483 GCA_041308205.1 Planctomycetota bacterium
CTCTTCCGATCTCCACGGCGGCGGGCCCGGCGCGCCGGGCGGATTCGGCGGACCCGGCGGTCCTGGCGGGCGCGGCGGCCGGGGCGGACGCGGGGGGTTCCCCGGCGGCATGGGCGGTCCCCCGGGCGGCATGTTCCCGCCTCCGGGCGATATGGGCGGTCCACCTCCGGGCGGCATGTTCGCTCCTCCGGGTGACATGGATGGCCCTCCCGGCGGCATGGGAGGCCCTCCGGGTGACATGGATGGCCCTCCCGGCGGCATGGGCGGCGCGGGCGCGGCGCGCTTCAACCTCGATCCCCTTGCCCACGTGGAGAACAGCGGCCGCCCGCTTGTCAGCCGGCTGCTCGCGGTCCCGAAGTGGCGCGCGCGCTACCTGGCGCACGTTCGGACGATCGTCGATGAGTCGCTCGACTGGGCCGCGGTGGGGCCGGTCGTCGCGGCGTACAGGGAGCTTCTCGGCGGCGAGGTCGCCGCCGACACCAAGAAGCTGTCCACGACCCAGGCCTACGAGCAGAGCATCGAGGGCCAGGGCGAAGGCGGGCGGCAGCGCATGCCCGGGCTCAAGCAGTTCATCGAGGGGCGCCGCGCGTTTCTGCTCGAGCATGCCGAGCTCAAGAAGCCGCGCCCGGCGATCGTCGCGGTGACGCGGCAGTGGGAACCGGCGGATTCGGCCGAGGCGCCGTCGCCGCAGGCGTCCGTGGCCGTCCTCGCCGAGACGGGCGGCGACGTGCGGCCCGAAGCCGTGTTCCTGTACTACAGCACGAAGGCGACGGGCGCGTTCGAGTGCGTCGCGATGCACGACGATGGCGCGCATGCGGACAAGGCGGCGGGCGACGGCGTCTTCGGCGCGGCGATTCCGCCGCAGCCGGCGGGCACGCTCGTGCGCTACTACGTCGAGGCCCGCGCGCCCGCGGATGTCGGGACGGCGGCGCTCCACCCGGCGCGCGCCGAGTTCGAGTGCCTGTCGTACCGCGTGCGCGCCCGGCCGCGCGCCGACTTCGCGGTGCGGATCAACGAGGTCGCCTCGGCGGCGGGGCGCGGCAACGGCAAGGCGCACCGCGACTGGATCGAGCTTCGCAACGGCTCGGACGCCGCCGTGGATCTCGCGGGCCTGTACCTGAGCGACGACCTGGAGAATCCGCGCAAGTGGCGGATTCCCGACGGCACCGCCATCGAGCCGCGCGGGTTCCTGATCATCGAGGCCGGCGAGGGCGCGGGCGAGGGCCTGCGCGCCGACTTCAAGATCTCGACCCGAGGCGAGGTCCTGACGCTCGCCGACCGCGACGACCGCGGCAACGCCGAGCTCGATCGAGTGATCTGGGGCGCGATCTCGAACGGCAGCTCGTGGGGACGGCTCCCCGACGGCGCGGGCGCCTTCCGCCCGCTCGCTCCCACGCCCGAGAAGGCGAACGCCGCGCCGGGCGCGAAGTAGCGGGAGGCGACCGAAGCGTGCGGGCGGACGCTTGCCCCCGGCGCGCTTCGGCCGTAGATTGGGAGATACGACCAAGGAGGATCGTATGCCCAAGGAAACCGTGCTCTCGCGTAGAGACCTCTGCCGCGCCGCCGTGGCCGCCGGCGCAATCGCCGCGCTCGGGACGCGCGCCGGGTCCGCGGCAGCCGCCCCGCCCGCGGATCCCAAGGCCGCCTGGAAGATCGGCTGCTTCACGCGGCCGTGGGACCGGCACGACTATCGCACGGCGCTCGACGCGATCGCCGAGGCGGGCTACTCGTACGCGGGCCTGATGACGGCGAAGTCGGCGTCGGGCCTCGTCATTTCGGCGGCGACGACCGCGGAGGAGGCCGCACACATCGGCGAAGAAGCCAAGAAGCGCGGGCTCAAGATCCCGTCCGTCTACGGCGGCGACATCCCCGTCAAGGAGTCGCTCGAGGCGGGCATCGCCGCCATGAAGCGCCTCATCGACAATTGCGCGGCCGCGGGCGCGGCGTCCCTCATGATGGGCGGGACGGGCGACCCGAAGCTCAACGACATCTACTACAAGGCGGTCGCCGAGACCTGCGCCTACGCGGCGGAACGAAAGATCGGCATCACCGTCAAGCCGCACGGCGGGCTCAACGCCACGGGTCCTCAGTGCCGCGCGCTGATCGCCAAGGTCGGGCACCCGAACTTCCGCCTGTGGTACGACCCCGGCAACATCTTCTACTACTCGGACGCGAAGCTCGACCCCGTCGATGACGCGGCGACGGTCGACGGCCTCGTTGCCGGCATGAGCGTCAAGGACTACCGGCACCCCAAGGAGGTCCTCGTGACGCCGGGAACCGGGCAGGTCGACTTCAAGGCCGTGATGGCGCGCCTGAAGAAGGGCGGCTTCATCTCCGGGCCGCTCGTTGTCGAGACGCTGCGCGCGGGCGAGCTGCCCGCGCTTGCCGAGGAAGCCGTGAAGGCGCGCAAGTTCGTGGAGGCGTTTGCGTCCGTGTGAGCCGCCGGCGGGAGCCTTCCGGCCGGCACAGGTCCGAGACGAGGAGCGAGACCATGTTCAGACACCGTTGCATTGCAGCCGCCGTGCTGTGCTGCGCCGCGGCGCTCTTCGGCGCCGACTGGCCGCAGTGGCGCGGGCCCTTCTTCAACGGCTCGACCGACGCGAAGAACCTTCCCGCCGCCCTGAAGGACGCCGTTCTCTGGACGGCGCCGATGCCCGGCAAGGGCGCTTCGACGCCGGCCGTGTGGCGCGACCGCGTGTTCGTCACGTCGACCGACCGCGCGACGGGCGAGCTTGTCGGCCTGTGCCTCGATGCCGGGACGGGCGCCGTGCTCTGGAAGATCACGGCGGGCGAGGATCGCAAGGCGCCGTCGGGCAACACGATGGCGACGCCCTCGCCGGCGACCGACGGCGCGGCCGTCTACTTCCTGTTCGGGACGGGCGACCTCGTCGCCGCCGACTTCGGCGGTAAGACGCTGTGGAGGCGCGCCCTGGAGAAGGACCACGGCGAGTTCGTCATCAAGTACGGGTACAGCGCAAGCCCGCTCCTCTACAAGGGGAAGCTCTACGTCTCCGTGATGCAGAACAAGGACCCTGCGCGCTATCATGCCTCGGATCGCGCGGGGCCGCTCGACTCGTTCCTCCTTGCCATCGACCCGGCCTCCGGCGCGGATCTCTGGAAGCGCGTGCGCGCAACCGACGCGACCGACGAGTCCACGGAGACCTACGCGACGCCGGTTCCCTACGAGGGAGCGGGCCGCGCCGAGATCCTGGTTCCCGGCGGCGAGTTCCTGACCGGGCACGATGCCGCGACGGGCGCCGAGCTCTGGCGCTGGGAGTTCAGTCCGCGCGGCCGCGAGGTCTACCAGCGCCTGATCCCGTCGGCCGTGCCCGGCGCGGGGCTCGTCTACGCGCTGCGCGCGCGGGGGCGCGCGCTCTTCGCCGTCAAGGGCGGCGCGACCGGACGGGCGGACGACGGCGCGCTCGCGTGGACGCTGGCCGAGTCGTGCCCCGATGAAGCCACGCCGCTTCTCTACGGAGGCAAGCTCTTCGTCCTCAACGGCGCCAGGAAGACGATGACGTGCGTGGACGCGGCGACCGGGGCGCGCGTCTGGCAGGGCGGTCTCGGCGGGGGCGCGACCTGGTACGCCTCGCCGACCGGCGCCGACGGCAAGGTCTACTGCCTGAGCGAGCGCGGCGAGACGCTGGTCCTGTCGGCGGGATCGAGCTTCGAGATTCTCTCCCGCGGCGAGCTCGCCGCCGACCAGGGCTCGAGCCGCTCGAGCATCGCGATCGCGGGGGACCGGCTCTACATTCGCACCGAGAAGAACCTGTTCTGCGCGGGCGCGAAGGGCGAGGCGCGTTGAAGCATGGCGACGGCCGAGGCGCGCGCGCTCGCCCGGGTGCTCTGGGACTATCACCGCCTCGATCAGCCGCTCGAGCATGCCGACTGCATTCTCGTCATGGGCAGCCACGACCTCAGGGTCGCCGCGCGCGGCGCGGAGGTGTTCCTCGCAGGGTTCGCGCCGCTCCTCGTGATCTCCGGCGGGCTCGGCAATCTCACGCGCGGACTGTGGGACGAGCCCGAAGCCGAGAAGTTCGCGCGCGTGGCGCGCGGCATGGGAGTGCCCGAGCGCGCGATGCTCCTCGAGACGCGCGCGGCGAACACCGGCGAGAATGTGACGCGCTCGCGGGACCTTCTCCGCTCGCGCGGCCTCGATCCCGCGAGCTTCATTCTCGTCCACAAGCCGTACATGGAGCGGCGCGCCCTCGCGACCTTCATGCGGCAGTGGCCCGGGAAGCGCGCGTGCGTCACCTCGCCGCGCTGCACGTTCGACACCTACCCGACGGCCGACATTCCGCTCGACACGGTGATCGCCGTGATGGCCGGCGATCTCCAGCGCATCATGCGCTACGGGGACCGCGGCTTCCAGGTCCCGCAGGAAGTGCCGCCCGATGTGCGCGATGCCTACGAGTGCCTCACGGCGCTCGGGTACACGGCGCACCTGTTGCCGGAGGACGAGAAGCCCCGCCGGGCGCGTTGAGATAACGCGCGCCGCCCGCTACACTGGCGGCGAGGGAGGCGTGCCGTGTCGAACCCATCGCTCGTCGTCATGACGGTCGCCACGAGCATGACACGCGGCGTTCCGCAGTTCCTGGAGAGCTGCCGGAAGTCCGGCATCGCGCCCATCGTGCTGGGACGCGGGCGGCCGTGGCGGGGATTCGGCCTGAAGCTCAGCCTCGTCAGGGACGAGCTCGCCCGCCGCCGGCGGCGCGATGCGATCATGCTGTTCGCCGACGCCTGCGACAGCATCATCGTGCAGCCGCCGGAGGTCATCCTCGCCGCGTACCGCCGGTTCCGGAGCCCGCTCGTGTTCTCGGCCGAGCGCTGGTGCTCCCCCGATCCGTGGAAGGCGTTCCTGTACCCCTCGCCCCGCGAGCGATACCGCTTCCTCAACGCGGGCGGCTACATGGGCGACATGGAGACGATCTACGGCTTCCTGAAGACGCTGCCGTGCAAGGATCCCTACTGGGTCGATGACCAGCGCTGGTGGACCGACCGGTACCTCGAGCACCGCGACGCGATCCGGCTCGACATCCGCTGCCGGATCTTCCAGGCGCTGCACGGCACGGGGCGGGACGTCGTGTTCCGCAAGGGCTTCTACAACGCGAGCACGCGAACGCGCCCGTGCGTGCTGCACGGCAACGGCGGCGCCGACATGCGCCGCGTGCTCGCGTGGTCGGCGAGGCTCCCGGGCGCGTGTCAGGGACCGCGCGATTCGACTTCGATCCCGGCGATCTGGGGACTGGCCGCGACCCGGCCGAAGGCGATGTCGAGCGCGCCGTCGTCCACGCGCAGCGTGTAGGCATCCCTTCGCGGGACGCCGTACCCGGCGCTGCCCGGCACGAGGGAAGGCGCAACGACCTCGCCCTCGAGCATGACCGAGAACGCGCGGGAGCCGGTCTCCTCGCGGGCGCCTTCGATGAAGTGCAGCCGGACCTCGTAGCGCCCGCGGGGAAGGCTGATGCGATAGGCCGCCACGGCCGGGCTCGACTCGCCGAACCAGCGGGCGGTGTGGTACAGCGCGGGATCGGGGAACGCGAGCCGCCGGGCCCCGAGGCCCGAAAGGTACGTCCTGTTGCCGCTCGTGAAGAATCGATCGCCGCCCCATTCGCTCCCACCCTCGGCGCGGAACGCGGACCCCCCGCAATTGATGCGGATGACGGCGCGTCCGGCGAGCTCGGTCGCGACCCACGCCAGGTCGGCGGGCAGCCCCTGCAGCGTGCCCTCGAGAGACTCGGGTGCGCAGGGGAATCCACGCACCAGATCGGCGGCGCTCTTGCGCGCGTCGACGACCGCCGTGCGGAACCACTCCTCCCACAGCATGATCGACTTCCGCAGGCCGGATTCGAGCGCCGTGCGCAGCGCCGTCTCGGCGACGCCGGCGCCTTCCGTCGCCGCCAGGCATGCCGCGAGGCGGACAAAGGGCTCCGGGCGGCTGCGATCCGCCGCGAGCACTTCCTCGTAGCGCGCGCGGGCCTCGTCCGGCCGTCCGCGGGCCTCGCAGAGCCTGCCCTCGAAGTACGAGGCGTGGAGCCGGTCGCTCGGGCCTTGGGCTGCGCGGCGCAGCATCTCGAGCCGGGCGTCCAGCCCCGGCAGCCTTTGATCGATCCGGCGCGTCCGGGCCTGGAGCGCGGGGAGCAGGAAGAAGGAGGAGCTGTCGAGCCGATTGTTCAGCGCCTGCAGGGCGAGCACGTTCTCGCCGGCACGGAGCGCGGCCGCATCGAGCGGCATCTCGCACCGGAGCCAGGGCTTCTCGCCGCCGCCATCGGCGGTCGCGGTGTGAGGAAGAACGGTGCCGGGAGCGCCGGCGCGCAGCCGTCCCGCCTCCTTCCCGTTCACGTAGACCACGAGGCCGTCATTCAGCCGGCCGACCAGCGCGAGGGCCGCCACATCGGCCGGGTCGCGCACGTGGAATTTCCGGCGCAGATACAGCGAGGAGTACCCGCCGCGCATGTCGGCAAGCGGCGTCCGCACATCGCCGTCGGGCGGATAACCGAAGGCCGGCGCGCCCTCTTCCCACGCACCATCGTCGAAGGCCGGTTCCGTCCACTCGCACCCGGGCGCCGGGGCTTCCGTCCCCCGGCGGAAACGCCAGGCGGCATCGTCGGCCACGAGTGTCTCGGGGCCGTCGACGAGCTCGTCCACTGAGCCGTACGATCCCACCCGCGGACCGAGGAGCCGGCGGTACTCCGCGAGCAGACTCGGCACGGCCGGATCCGCGCCGAGAAGCCGCGACGCATCCTCGAGCCGGACGATCGCGGCCTCGAGATTCTCTCCCGAGGGCGGCGGCAGCCTCTCCTGCAGGACGAGCGTGGCGCGGTTGTTGTGGGCCCACACGAAATCGGGGTCGAGCTTGAAGACGATATCGTAGCACTCGAGGGCCTTCGCCGAGAGGCCGAGCTGCTGGTACGCGTATCCCAGGTCGTTCTGCGCGTCGACCCACCGCGGTTCCATCCCGGCGGCGCGTTCCATGTACGTCAGCGCGATGTCGAGCTCCCCCCGCCACTCGTACAGCGTTCCCATGCTGTGATTGGCAAGGTAGTTGTCCCGCTCCTTGTCCAGGCGGAGGGCTTCCTGGTATTCGGCGAGCGCGCCCTCCAGATCGCCGAGGTACTGGAGGCACGGGCCAAGGTTGTTGTGCACCGCCTCTTCGCCTGCCATGCCGAACCGGATCGCGAGACGGTACTCGTACGCGGCTTCGACGAAGCGGCGCTGCCGGTGAAGGGCCCACCCGAAGTTGAAGTGCGCGATGGCCAGCGCCGGCGCCGCGCGCGTCGCCCGGCGGTAGCACTCCATCGCTTCGGCGCGCCTGCCCCGGATGTCCAGAAGCGTCCCCAGGTTGTTGAGGGCCTGGGCGTTATCCCCATCGACGTCGATGGCCTTGCGGTAGTCGTCCTCGGCGGCCGCGAAATCCTGCTCGGCCGCGCGAATGCCGGCGAGGTACTGATACGCGCGGCTGCATTGGTCCGTCGAGAAGGCGCCCTCGAGCACGGCGACGGCGTCCCGCGTCTTCCCCGCGAGAATGAGACACGCCGCCAGCGCGATACTCGGCTTCCCGGCGGAAGGCGCGAGCTTCTCGGCGCTCCGGAAGGCGCGTTCCGCCGCCGCGTAGTCCTCGAGCAGCAGATACGCCTTGCCCGCCGCAAGCTGGATATCGACTTCGCCGGGAGCGGCTCGCACGGCCTCGGCCAGCTCGGCGCGCGCGGCCTCCGGCGCCTGCAGCATCGCGTGGAGCTCCGCCCGCAGGCACAGCCGCGCCGGCCCCGCCGCCATCTTGTCGGACCATCTCAGCGCCAGCTCGGGCCGGCCTCCGTCGCGGTGGATCTCGGTGATGGCGCGGGCAACGGCGGCAGGGTCCGGGAGATCCGCTCTCGCGAACAGATCGTCCAGCGTTTTCTCGGCGTCCCTGGGTTCGTTCTCCATGTAGTGGATCTTGGCCAGAAAGAGCGCCGGCTCGATGGCCTTCGGCCATTTCTTCCGGCAGTAGTCATCGCTCAGAAGGAACCGCTTGAACGACGCCTTGATGTCGCCCGCGTTGAGGAGCGCCACGCCTTCGCCGATGTGCTTCTCGACGAGGCAGCCGGGGTAGTGCTCCGCATCCTGTCCGGACGCGGTCTCGTTGAAGCCGGCGTACGCCTCGGCGGCCCGGATCCAGTCCTTCGCCAGACGCGCTCGCTGCACCTCGAAGCACGATGTCACCCATTCGTTGCCCGGGTGCCGGGCAAGTTCGTCCAGGGCGGCGGCGTGGGCGGCCGCCTCCGAATCCCGCTCATGTTCCAGAAGCGCGGCCAGCAGGCTCCGCGCGGGCGCGAACGTCCGGTCTTTCTCCAGCGCGGCTCTGAGCTGTTCCTCGGCCTCTTCGTTCCGTCCCCGCGCAAGCTCCACATTGCCAAGCTGATAGTACGCCGCGGCCTTGTCCCGCAGCAGCGCCTGCGCTTCCGCGCAGGACCGCTCGGCCATCTGCAACGGGTCGGGACCGATCGCGCCCAGCCCCGGCTCGACCGTGAAGACCTCGAAGAGATCGCCGATGCCGCCGTCGTACGTCGACCTGATCACCGGAAGGTCCTTCGCCGGCGTGATCTCCCGCCGCCGGCCCCGGACTCCTCCCAGGTTCTCCGACACCGCGATGAGCTGCGCGCGCATGGTGTCCATGGCCGCATCCCGAACGAGCGAGTCGTATGCCTCCAGGCGCGCGGCTTCCCTGCCGGCGAAGTGGCTCCGCGCGAGCACGATCGCCGTGACGAGCAGCGCGAGCGCGGCCGCGCCCCGCGCGATCGGCCGCCGCGCCCGCCACAGCGCGTGCAGGGCCTGCTCGATGACCGGCCGGCGCTGCGCCCGGACCGGCTCGCCGCGGACGAAGCGGCGCAGATCCTCGCCGAAGTTGTGCGCGCTCACGTAGCGATCGCGGGGATCCTTGCGGAGGCAGGTCAAGACCACCGTCTCCAGATCGCGGGGAATGCGGCGATTGACCCGGCGGGGAGCGACGGGCTCGCGCGTGAGGATCTTGTCCATGATCTCGTCGCGGCTGCGCCCCTCGAGCGGCGGCTTGAACGCGAGCATCTCGTACAGCGAGGCTCCCAGGCTGTACACATCGGTGCTCGGGCCGTAGAGATCCTGATGGCCTCCGACCTGCTCGGGGCTCATGTACAGCGGCGTTCCGGGCCGCTCCTCGGAGGCCGTCCAGCCCGTCTGCCCCTCGACGAACGCCAGGCCGAAGTCCAGAATCCGGAGCCGCCCGTTCCAGTCCAGGATCAGGTTCGAGGGCTTCAGGTCGCGGTGGACGATGCCGTGCTGATGGGCTTCCTGCAGCCCTTCCGTGACTTCCGCGAAGATCACGGCGACCCACCGGTAGTAGTCGGCATCGAGCGCGTCGGCCGGCGAGCCCGGCGTGTCGGTGCACAGGAACCGCGCCAGGCTTGCGGGCAGCGTCGGCCCCTGGGGCGTGTCGGAAGCCGCTTCGTTTCGGGCCATCGGCGGGGTCTGCACCCGCCCCGCGCCGCTGTCCAGGATTGCCGTCGATGCCCTGTGAGACTCCGCGCCGGTCGTGTCGCCGTCGCTCCGCACGGCCTTGAGAATCTGCTGGAGCGTCAAGCCCGCGGCATACTCCATGGCATAGTACGGCACGCCCGTTTCCATCCCCATGGCATGCACGGTGACGATGTTCGGGTGGTGGAGGCTCGCGGTGATCCTGGCCTCACGGTGAAAGCGCGCCACCGCCCTGGCGTCGGCAAGCAGGCCGGGCGGGAGGATCTTGAGCGCGACCCGCCGCTCGAGCGAGACCTGGACGGCCTCGTACACGATTCCCATTCCGCCCCGGCCCGCCTCGCGGACGATCCGGAAGTCGCCGAACTTGAAGGGGAATCCGCTGTCGGGCGCGCCCGTGCCGGTGAGGTCCGCGAAGCGGACCGCCGCCATCATGTCCGAGGAGTCGTCCGTGCCGGACAGGGGCGCGCCCGGCGGAGCGCCGGCGCCGGCGTTGAGAATCGGACGAACGCCCGGCGTGGCTGCATCGCCGCCGAGAGGGGAGGTCTCATGTTCCGGGCGTTCGTCGATCACCGCGCAGCCCTCCCGCCATGGGCGTTGCGCATCCCCCGCAGACCGTGCCACACCGAGAATCGAGAGTGCCCCTCATTGTACATCATGACAGTTCGTAAGAGAATATAAATGTGGTATCCGGGTGATGCAGAACCGAGAGGCGGAGGAGCGCCATGGGAAGAGCCGCATCTCGTCCGCGCGTGCGCCGAGCTTCCGCGCGTGTGCGCGCGACCGTGGTCATCGCCGCGCACAACGAGGGGAGCCTCCTCGCCAGGACGGTGCGCGCGTGTCTCGCGACCGCAGCCGCGTGCGAGCTCGAGATCATTGTCGCCGACGACGCATCCACGGACGGCAGCATCGCCGGCGTCAGGCGGCGCTTCCCCCGCGTGCGCATCGTGGGCCATCGCCGGCGCGCGGGCGTCGCCGCGACGAAGGATCTGGGAGCGCGCCGCGCGAAGGGCGATGTCCTCGTCTTTCTCGACGGCCATTGCAAGCCGGAACGCGGCGCGCTCGAGCGGCTCGTCCTGGACGTGGAGTGCTTTCAGGGCGACGCGGTCGTGATGCCGCGCATCGCGGCCCTGGACGCGCGCACGTGGCGCAACAGCCGCCGGTGCGTGGGAGCCGCCTTCGGGCTCGATCCCGCGACGCTGGATGGATTCTGGGTCGATGCCGCCGCGGCGCGCCGCTGGGGGCCCTTCATCGAATCGCCGGCGTTCATCGGATGCTGCGCCGCGGTCGATCGCAGGCTGTACCGGAAGCTTCGCGGCTTCGACCGCCGCATGCTGGAGTGGGGCATGGAGGATCTGGACTTCGGGCTCAAGGCCTGGCTCATGGGCCATCCGGTGGTGAGCGACACGAGCGTCACGATCGGCCATCGCTTCCGCCGCGCGTTCACGACGTACGCGGTCGCGCACGAGAGCGTGCTCGCCAACAAGCTGCGCATGGCGCGCAGGCACCTGGGCGACGCGCACTGGCGGCGCTGGACGGCCCGCGTGCGCGGGCAGGAGCCGGCGGATGTCTGGCGGCGCGCGTGGAAGCTCTTCTCCCTGCGCCGCGCGAGCGTCGAGGCCGATCGGCGGTACTTCATGGCGCGGCGCGTCCACGACGAGTTCTGGTGGGCCGAGCATTGCGGCGCGGTCTGGCCCGACGGTCCGGCGCGCCGCCGGCCTTGAGCCCGCGCGATGGGCGCGAACGACGGGGCTCCGCGCATCGCGCGGCTCGCGTCCGGACGCGCCGCGCATCGAGCGCGAGATCCGTTGCCGTTACTTGCCTCGCGGCGGCTTCTCCTTCGCCTTCCGGGGCTTGTAGCCCTTGCGCACGTGCTTCTGCGCCAGCGATTCGATGTAGCGCCCCATGAGGACGCCATCGTTGAACGCATCCCAGTAGCCGACCTCGTACGCGGGCCCGTACTTGTCGAGGCCGAGCACGATCTTGGCGGGATCGGGCCCGCACGTGGGATGGGACGTGGGCAGGGGTGACGGCAGCTTGGGGCTGACAGCCATAGCGCACCTCGCTTGAACAGTTCTCCGCCGGTTCCTGGCTGCGTCCCGCCGGCCGCCGGAGAATGCCAACGAAACATGTGCCCGGGAGACGGTTCCGCGCGGTGCGGGGCACGGTGGTGCGGGCGCCGGGAACGATGGCGCCGGCCGTCCATCGGTCGATCGCGTCCCGACAACCTTCGGAGGCCTCCGCGTTATCCGACACCCATCATTGTACTTCTATAAGGCAGCGAATCAATGGATGGACTCGCATGATTCCGCGTGCCGGATTCTGCGAGCGCATCCGGTCCGCCCGGTTCCGCGCGCGCCGAGGGTCTGCGCCCACCCCGCGCGGAGTGCGTGCACGCCTCGTCCGCGGCGTTGTGAAAGCTCCCGCGCAGGTCGTTTGACGGCGGGGGAGTTCCCGATTAGGATCGTGGATGATGAGAACGCCGGCGAGATCTCCTACGGGAGATCCAAGGTGCGGTCGTGCACGTGCCCCGGTTGATGTCGGCGCATGCATGCGCCAGGTGCATCGAGAACGCCCGGCCGCCGGAGGAGGTGGACCGTGAAGAGTCTCCGAGAGCTTTTCGACGAGCTCCCTCCGGAGCTCCAGAAGCAGGCTCGCGAATTCGTCGAGTCCCTTGTCGCCAAGAAGCACAAGAAACAGCGGGGAACGCTTCGACAGGATTGGGCCGGAGCGTTGAAGGACTATCGTGCGAAGTTCACGGCGCTCGATCTGCAGGCGAAGGCCTCGGAGTGGCGAGGGGATTGACGCATGTACCTCGTCGATACCAACGTGTGGCTCGAACGACTGCTCGATCAAGCACGATCGGAGGAGGTGGGACGTTTTCTGGAGCGCACGCCCGGAAGCGAGCTCTTTCTCTCCGACTTCTGCCTTCATTCCATCGGCGTCGTGATGCAACGGCTCGACCGATTGGCAGGCCTTCTCTTGTTCACACGGGATGTCTTTCTGCGCGCCGGAGGTTCCCTGGTGCGTCTCGAGCCGGATGACACCGAGCGACTCGTTGCCGTGATGGAGGAGTTCCGCCTCGACTACGACGATGCGTATCAGTATGTGGCCGCAGAGAAACACGATCTGTCGATCGTCAGCTTCGATGCGGACTTCGATCGCACGGCGCGACGAAGAAGGACGCCGGCTGACGTTCTTCGCGACTGACGGAAGCTTGCACGGAGGCGGAGCCGTTTCTCGAGCGCTCCCGTGAAGCGGGCGCGCTACGGCGCGACGATCTCGAAGGGAATCGCCGGCAGCACCGTCAGCGGCGCGCCGCGCTGGCCGGCCTTGGGCGGCGCGGCGCCCGCCTTGGCCGCCCTCTTCGCGAAGACGGCGACGATCAGGTTGCCCTTGAGCCCCGGCGCGGCCTTCGCCGCGTCGGCGCCGAGGACGATCTCCACGCCCCCGCGCGAGGGGTTCGCGGCCTTGATCGCGATCCCCTCGGGCGGCTCGTCAAGCGCCAGGTCCGCGTTGTTGAGAAGGCCGCGCGCGGACGTCTCGACCAGGACGCGGCGCGTGCCGCCGGCGGGAATCCTGACGGGCATGTCGCCCGCGATCCGCGCCTGGGCTCTGGGCGCCGGACGCCCCTGCGTCGCGACCACGAGCTCTCCGGCGGGGACGAGGTGGCGGTACGCGAACGCCTGCATGAGATCGTCGGCCGGCACGACGCGGCGGACGACGTCGCGGCCGTCGATCGTCGCGCGGCCCTCGAGGCGCAGCGCGCACGGCTCGCCGAGCGGCGCCGGCGGCAGCGCCAGCGTGAGGCGCACCTGGTCCTGTCCGCCCGGCACCCGCCCGCCGTGCAGCGCGAATCCCGGCGGCGCGTTGCAAAGCACGATCGCGATGTCGCCCGTGAAGCCATCCTTGCGCAGGGCGTGGACGAGGAGCGGCACGGTCGCGCCGGGACGGGCGTTGATACTGCTTGGCACGGCGCGCAGCTCGAAGTCGTGCC
>JBFZCA010000311.1:0-3975 GCA_041308205.1 Planctomycetota bacterium
CCGCCGTACTCCCGGTCGAGCCGCACCCGCAGGTGATCGAGCGCGCGGTTCAGCCGAGTCCACGTCGTGGCCTCGGCCACGCCCTGAAGACGGGCGATCTCCTTGACCGGGACATCCTCAAAAAAGCGCTTGACGATCGTCGAACGGTAGGGCTCGTCGAGCGCCACGATGACCGTGGCGATTCTGTGCTGCAGCTCGGCGCGCTGGACGATGCGCTCGGGCGTCATCGCCACGCGGTCGCTGCGCAACGCCATGCGCTCTCTACGCGCCCGCCTGAAGGCCGTCCGGTGCGCGCGGGCGGCGAGGTTCCTGAGCACTCGCGCCAGCCAGAATCCCGAAGGCGGCGGGCCGGCGGCGCCCTTGCGCACGGCGGCCAGCCAGGTCTCTTGCACGATGTCGTCTGCGGTCGCGCGATCGCCCACGAGGCTCAAGGCCAGGGATTCCATCCAGCCCTTGTCCTCGAGGTAGTGGGTCAGGTCGATCGAATTGCCGGCTGCGTTCATCGTGTCCAGCGCGCGCCTCCTTCGCCCATCAAGTTCCCGCGGGCGGCCTGTATCATTCAAGATTCTTGCGCCGTTACGGCGGGCCGAACGGGCCTTGCCAGGAGTTCAATTACACAACGGCCGCGGGGGGCGGTCCAGTGCGCGCGGCGGGCCCGTCGCCGTTCTCCTCGTGCGGCCTCGGGGCGTCCCGGCTTGACCCTGTCGCGAAGCGATGGCACCATCGTCTTCGCGGACCCTGCCGAGAGGAGCATCGTGATGCGGCTACCTGAGAATCGGACGCCGAAGCGCCGGCGCGAAGCGCTCGTTCTGTCGCTTCTGTGCGGCGCGTGGGCGGCGGTTGCAGGCGTCGAGGCGGGCGCCGCGAACGACTGGCCCATGAGCCGGGGCGACGCGGCGCGGAGCGGGTACCGTCCCGGGGGGATCCCGCCCGCGCCCACGGTCAGGTGGATCCATCGCACGCGGCATGCGCCGCGTCCCGCGTGGACGGCGCAGGACACGCGCATGACGTTCGACCACGCCCACCAGGCGGTCGTCGCGGGCGACACGCTGCTCTTCGGAAGCTCGGCCGACTGCAAGGTGTACGCGCTCGATGCGCGCACGGGCGAGGAGCGCTGGACCTTCTTCACCGGCGGCCCGGTGCGCCTCGCGCCGGCCGTGAGCGGCGAGCGGGCGTTCGTCGCGAGCGACGATGGGTTCCTGTACTGCCTGGGCGTTGCCGATGGGGCGCTCCTCTGGAAGCACCGCGGCGGGCCGCGCGACGACATGGTGCTCGGCAACGACCGCCTCGTGTCGCGCTGGCCGGTGCGCGGCGGACCGGCGGTTGCCGGCGGCGTCGTCTATGCCGCGGCGGGTATCTGGCCCTCGGAAGGGATATTCGTCTTCGCGCTCGATGCCGCCACCGGCAGCGTTCGGTGGGTCAACGACAGCGCCGGCGCGATCACGATGCCGCAGCCGCACGGCGGCGCCGAGGCCGCGAGCGGCATCTCCGCCCAGGGCCATCTCGTCGTCGCGGGCGATACGCTGCTCGTGCCCACCGGCCGTGCCGTACCCGCGGCGCTGAGCCGCGCCGACGGCCGCTTCCTGTACTTCCATCTGCAGCGCTACGGGCAGCGCGGCGGGGCCGAGATCGCGGCGGCCGGCGACATGTTCTTCAACGGCGGCGCGTTCTTCGATGTCGCCTCCGGCATGGTGCGGCACACGGAAGCCGGCGCGCGCTGCGCGGCCGTGACGCCCGCGCGCCTCGTCATCGCCAAGGACAACGCGCTGCTTGCGTTCGACCGCCTGAACTTCTGGAAGACCGAGGAGACCGTCGATCGGCTCGGCAAGAAAACGACCACGCAGGTGAGGAGCGCACCCCTGTGGTCGGCCGCCGGCCCGGCGAGCCCCGCCGTGTCCCTCATTGCGGCGGGCGGCGACGTGGTCGTGGGCGGCGCCGGCAGGGTCGCCGTCGTCGACCTCGCCTCCGGGGCGCAGAGGATCGAGATTCCGGTCGACGGCGTTCCCTACGGCCTCGCGGCGGCGGGCGGCCGGCTCTACGCGAGCACCGACCAGGGCGCGATCGTGTGTCTGGGCGCGGGCGAAGGGCCGGCCTTGACGTGGCTGCCGGCGGCGGCGCGGATCGATGATTCCGCCGGCCGCGCCGCCGCGGCGGAGATCATCGCAAAGGCCAAGGTGACCGACGGGTACTGCGCGGATCTCGGGTGCGGCGACGGCGCGCTCGCGCTCGCGCTCGCGCGGCAGACGAATCTCACGATCATGGCGATCGACGGCGACCCCGCGAATGTCGCGTCGGCG
Organism: Planctomycetota bacterium; assembly: GCA_041308205.1. Lineage (GTDB taxonomy): Bacteria > Planctomycetota > UBA8108 > UBA8890 > UBA8898 > UBA8898. The sequence continues at coordinate 2,298 of JBFZCA010000311.1, forward strand.
CGAAGGATGCTCGATGCGGCCGGGCTCTACGGGGCGCGCGTCACGGTCGTCGAAGGTGATCCGGCCAATGCGCCGTTCCCCAACCTCTTCGCGAACCTGGTCGTCTCCGGCCGATCGACGCTCGGGGGCGCGCCGCCGCCCGCGCCCGAGGCCGTCGCGCGGATTCTCAAGCCCTGCGGCGGGGTTGCGTGCATTGGACCTGCCAGCGCATTGACGGCGACGACGCGTCCCGCGCTCGATGGCGCGGGCGACTGGACGCACCAGTACTGCGACGCGGGCAATCTCGGCTGCTCGGCCGATGCGATCGCGCGCGGCCCCCTGCGCGTCCTGTGGTTTCGCGATCCCGATTTCGCGGTGCCGAGCCGGCACGGACGCGGGCCGGCGCCGCTCGTCATGGGGGGCCGCATGTACGTCGAGGGCGCCGACGGGATCCGTTGCGTCGACATCTACAACGGCCGGACGCTCTGGGAGCACGCCCTGTCCGGCATCCTTGCGGCCTACGATCAGGATCACCTGATGGGCACGGCAGGCACGGGCAGCAACATGTGCGCGACCGAGGACGCGCTCTACGTCCAGACGGGCGCGCGCTGCCTGCGCATCGACCCCGCGACCGGGCGGCGGCAGGCGGCGTTCGAGGCGCCGCCGCTTCCCGACGGGACGCCGGGAACGTGGGGCGTGATCGCCTGCGCGGACGGACTTCTCCTGGGAACGCTGGCCGACACGGCGCACATCGTCAAGTGGCGCTTCCTGTCGGGCGACATGCGCGCGCAGTTCACCGAAGGGCGGCTGCTCCTGGCGCTCGATGCGCGCGACGGCGGCGAGAAGTGGCGCTTCGAGCCCGCGCATCGGATTCGCCACAACACGCTTGCCGCGGGCGGCGGACGCATCTACCTGATCGATCGGCCGGCGGCTCTGGGCGATCGCCTCGACGCGCCGGCCAGGAAGGCCGGCGAGGCGCCCGCGCATCCTTCGGGCGTTCTCATCGCCTTGCGGCTGGCCGACGGCTCGCGCGCCTGGACCGTGACCGGCGACATCTTCGGCACCGTGCTCATCGCGAGCGACGAGCACGACGTCCTCCTGATGACGTACCAGGACACGCGCTTCAAGCTCGACTCGGAGGTCGGCGGCCGCATGGCCGCGTTTCGCGCGTCGACCGGCGAGCGGCTCTGGGACGCGCGCGCGGCATACCGCTCGCGGCCCATCGTCGGCGGCCGCACGATCTACGCCGAGCCCGGCGCGTGGGATCTCCTGACCGGAGAGCGGCGCGAGGGGTTCACGCTCGCGCGCTCGTACGGCTGCGGCACGGTGTCGGGTTCGCGCTCGCTGCTCCTCTTCCGCTCGGCGACGCTCGGGTACATCGATCTCGCGCGAGGCTGTGCGACCGTGAACTACGGCGGCATCCGGCCCGGCTGCTGGATCAACGTGATCCCGGCGGGCGGCCTCGTCCTCATGCCCGATGCGGCCAGGAAGTGCGTGTGCAGCTATCTCATCTCGGCGAGCGTGGCCCTGGAGCCTGCGCCCGTCGAAGTACATATTCGGTGAACCCGTGGCCCTGCAGGCGCCGGCCGTAGCCGGCGTTTCCCCCCTTCTCCTGACTGACGCTTACCCACAAGTTCCAGTGTCCTGACGCACGACCGAGAAGACGGCTCGCGCCTGAACCTGACACGCTGGGTGCTTC
>JBFZCA010000312.1:0-3311 GCA_041308205.1 Planctomycetota bacterium
GGGCGTGGGCGCAGGCTCCGTCGCGGGCGTGGGCGCAGGCTCCGTCGCGGGCGCTGGCGCAGGCTCCGTCGCGGGCGCTGGCGCCGGCTCTGTTGCGGGCGCGGGCACGGGCTCCGTTGCGGGCGCTGGCGCAGGCGCAGGCTCAGTTGCCGGTGCGGGTTCCGTCGCCGGCGCGGGTTCAGGCTTCGGTCCCACGGGCTCCGGCTCGGGCAGCTTGAACTCGCGCTCCTCGACGATCTTCACGCGCAGGCTGTCGGCGAGCGTCTGGTAGTACTGCGAGGTCTGATTCTCGTCCTTGAGCAGCCCGACGATCCTCTCGGCGTCGCCGAGATTCTGCGGGCCGCCCTTCTCGAAGAGATGCTGGGCGAGCTGATAGAGCACCATCGGGCGCATCAGGGAGCCCTCGGTCTTGGCAAGCACCTCTTCGACGTCGAGGCTCTTGGCATCGCCCCCCGACGATGCCGCGGGCTCGCCGATCGCGGGATAGAAGCTCTCCTGCAGGTAGTTGCCGACCTCCTGCTCGCGGGCCGAGCTCACGTACCCCTTGACGACATACACGATGACCACGGCCATGATCACGAGAAACAGGAACAGGAACTTGACCGCGTTGCGCGCGAAGAAATCGCTCGTGCGGTTCATGATCTTCTCGTCCGGCATGAGCTTCTCGTCGCGCCTGTCCTGATTACTTGGCATCTGCACTCCTTTCGCCCGGGCCCTCGCTCTCGCCCGCACTCTCGGTCCCCGACACGGCTGCAACCGGCGCCACGCCGAGCCGCAGCGTCAGGACGGTGTAGGGCTCCGCCCGGCGCAGCCCTATCTCGCGGACAATGTCGATGATCGCTTCTTCGCTCTCGCGCTTGTAGACGAGCGTGACGCGCCGGCCGTCTTCTTCCTTGGTCTCGCTGATCTTCTGCCACCCGTGCTCGGGCATCTGCCCGGCATACCAGTTCATCAACTGGCCCACGTCCCTGTCGCCCTCGTATCGGAGCACGCAGGACCGCAGGTTGAGCGGGGAGTTCTCGTAGAGCGTGTACGCCCAGGAACGGTCCGAGTCATCGAACGTGAACCCCGTGGGCACCGGCAGATCGTCGTAGGGCTGCGTGCCGTACACGATGCCCTCGATGGCCGGCCGCGAGCTCACGCTGCTGCAGCCCGCGAGGGCCGCAAGCGCACACGCGCACACCAATCCAAGAACGCGCATAGCGTCCTCCTCTCGTCCGGGGACATTTCCGGAACAGCGGCCGCTCCGCGCATGCACGCACCCGCGCAACGCTCGCGCACCGCGGGGTTCCGCGACGGCCCGGCGGCACGCCCCCGCAGCGTACATACGGGAAGCTATATTCTATTAGGTGATTGCAATGGGTCAAGCGGCATCCGCACGCGTTTCGCCGCGCGGAGTCCGGCCCGCGCCCCCGCCGGCCTGCGGGACTCGGGCTTCTATGATACGATTATCTGTCGGAAGCCGCACCGCTCCTTCCGGCCGGCGGGCGAAGGCAATTGCATGACAGACACGAAACCACGATTCTCCTCCCTTCCGGACGAGCGCGGCCACTTCGGCCCGTACGGCGGCAGGTACGTGCCGGAAATGCTGCGACCGCCCCTCGAGGACCTTGCGGCGGCGTACGCGGCCGCGAAAAACGACCCCGGCTTCGCGCGCGAGCTCGCGCACCTCCTGGCGACGTTCTCGGGCCGGCCCACGCCGCTGTATCACGCCGAACGCCTCTCGGGCATGCTCGGCGGCGCGCGGATCTACCTCAAGCAGGAAGGCCTCGGGCAGACGGGCGCGCACAAGATCAATCACTGCCTCGGGCAGGCGCTGCTCGCCGCGCGGATGGGCAAGCGCCGGATCATCGCCGAGACGGGCGCGGGGCAGCACGGCCTTGCCGCCGCCACCGTCGCCGCGCGCTTCGGCATGGCGTGCACCGTCTACATGGGCGAGGTCGACATGCGGCGCCAGGCCACCAATGTCTTCTGGATGCGGCGGCTCGGCGCGACGGTCGTGCCGGTCGCCGAGGGCACGCGGACCCTCAAGGACGCGGTCAACGCGGCCATGAAGGACTGGATGTGGAGCGCGGCGGACTCCTATTTCCTCTGCGGCTCCGCCCTCGGGCCCCACCCCTACCCGATGATCGTGCGCGACTTTCAGTCCGTCGTCGGCCGCGAGGTGCGCGCGCAGATCATGGAAGCCGAGGGACGGCTCCCCGACCTTCTGATCGCATGCGTGGGGGGCGGCAGCAACTCGCTGGGGCTCTTCCATCCGTTCCTCGAGGACCCGGACGTCGCCATGGTCGGCGTCGAGGCCGGCGGCCGCGGGACGGACACCGAGGCGCATGCCGCCAGGTTCGCGGGCGGGCAGCTCGGCGTGATCGAGGGCTACAAGTCGTACTTTCTCCAGACGCCCGAAGGGCAGGTGCGGCCCACGCACAGCGTGTCCGCGGGGCTGGACTACGCCGGAATCGGCCCCGAGCTTGCCTATCTCCATGACGCCGGCCGCGTCACATTCACGTCCGCGACCGACGCCGAGGCGATCGATGCCTTCACGACGCTCATGCGGACCGAGGGAATCATTCCGGCGCTCGAGTCGTCCCACGCGGTCGCCCACGCCCTCAAGGCCGCCCCGGGCATGTCGCGCGATCAGCTTATCGTCGTCAACGTGTCGGGCCGCGGCGACAAGGACATCTTCATCGTCGCCGAATACCTGAACGACCAGGACTGGAAGGCGTTCCTCAGGGACATGGCCGAGGGGAAGTTCCGCGATGAGATCGTTTGAGGAACGCATGGCGGCCATCGCGAGCGCCGGCCGGGCGGGCATCATGGCGCACCTCGTGGCGGGCTTCCGGTCCATGGACGAGAGCAGGGCGCTGGCGCGCGGCCTGGTCGAGAGCGGCGCCGATGTCCTCGAGATCCAGATCCCGTTCTCGGACCCGACGGCGGACGGCCCCGTGATCACGGCCGCCTGCACCGAAGCCATCGCCGCCGGCGCGACGCCGCGGGCATCCCTTGCCCTCGCGGGCGAGGTCATCCGCGCCGCGGGCGCCCCCGTCTTTCTCATGAGCTACTACAACATTCTGTTCAGGTGGCGGGGCGGGCCCGCGGCCTTCTTCGCCGAGGCGGCCGCGCTCGGCGTCGCCGGCCTGATCGTCCCCGATCTGCCGCCCGAGGAGGACGCCGAGCATTACTTCGACGGCTGCCGCGCGGCGGGCCTGCACCCCGTCCTGGTCGTGTCGCCGAACATTCCCGACGCGCGCCTGGCCGAGCTCGCGCCGTACGCATCGGGCCTCGTCTACACGACGGCGCGCGTCGGGACGACC
>JBFZCA010000313.1:0-10332 GCA_041308205.1 Planctomycetota bacterium
CGCCCGCCGCCTGCGCGGTCTCGGCCTGCGCCTCGTTCTCGCGCTTGAACTCCGCGGCCAGGCGCCGCGCGAACTCCGCATAGGTCAGACCGAGCTTGGCGGCCTTCTTCGTCCGGTGGCGGATGACGAGCCATCTCGTGAGCGGGTAGGCCGGGATGCCCCAGGCAATGCCCCAGATCACGCCGCCGATGAACATCGGCACCGCGATCTCGCCCAGGACGGCGAAGGACGCCTTGAGCTGCGCCCACAACGTGGGGTTGGCGAGGATCTCGGCCCATTTCGCCTTGAAGCCCGCGAACGAGACGAGCGCGTCCATGCCCATCGACCACGTGCCGAGGACATACATCGCATAGTACATGGGCACCATCGTGAGCGGATTCGTGATCCAGACCATGGCGACGCCGGCCGGGATGTTGAAGTGAAGCTCGGGCAGCGCGGAACGCCGCGGCACGCTCTTCGAGGGAAAGGCGCGCCGCACGAGCTCGTTGTAGGCCCGTCCCAGGGCGGCGACCGCGAGGACGAAGGTCATCTGCAGGCCCACCGTGGGGGTAAGCCCCAGGAACAAGCCGATGGCGACGCCGAGCGCGATCTTCTCCGGGCTGTCCTTGAGCCCGACCAGGGGATCGATGATGTTCTTCTTTACGGGTCGCCAGAAAAGGCCTACCACGCGCGCTCCCTGTTCTTGAGAGGAGTCCGGGCACTCGGGACCGGCGGAGACGGCCGCCCGCGCGCCGTGCTCCATTTCCCTTCTGAACTATACCGCGGCAATGAACCACCTTCAACCTTGCCGGTCGAACTCGCCTCCATCGGCCCCATCCTGTATCATCGATACCCGGCGCGCGCGTGCGTGCGCCCGCCATAGGGCCTGGTGTCAATGAACGATTGCGGTGCGCGGCGTCGCGCGCTCGGCACGATCCGCGCGCGGGGGGCCGCCCTGGACCCTGGATAGAGAACGATGCTGTCACGTACGAACCCGCTGCGTGCCCGATGCTGCGCCGTGCTGCTTGCGGCCTCGCTCGCCTTCGGCGCTTCCGGCGTCGTCGTCAACGAGATTCATTTCAACCCGGACGACAAGACGACGTACGAGGAGTTCATCGAGCTCTACAATACCGGCATCGCGCCCGTCGAGATGTCCGGCTGGCTCTTCTGCGCCGGCGTGTCGTACATCTTCCCCGAGGGCACGGTCATCGAGCCCGGCGGCTATCTCGTCATCGCCGAGGATCCTGCGGAATTCACGCGCCGTTTCGGAACCGCGGTCCAGCCCCTGGGCCCGTACGCGGGGCAGCTTGCCAACGCCGGCGAACGCCTCGTGCTCCTGGATGCCGCCGCGGACCTGGCGGATCAGGTCGACTACGCCGTGGGCTTCCCGTGGCCGACGGCGAGCTCGAGCACGGGAAGCTCGCTCGAGCTGATCAACCCGGCGCTCGACAACGACCTGGGCGGGAGCTGGCGCGCCTCGGGCATGTCGACCTCGGGCCCCGCGGAGCGGATCTACCTGATCGGCGCGGGCGACACGGCGTGGCGCTACCGCAAGGGGACATCGAACCCGCCCGCCGACTGGCGCACGGCCGAGTTCGTCGAGGATGCGACCTGGCTCACGGGCCGGACCATCATCGGCTACGGCGATGGCGACGACACGACCGTGCTCGCCGACATGGTGAACAACTACACGACGATCTACACGCGGCACACGTTCACCATCGAGTCGGCCGACGATATCCCGCAGAACCTGACGCTCGGGCACTACGTCGACGACGGCGCGGTCGTCTGGATCAACGGCGTCGAGGTCGGGCGCTTCTACGTCCCCGCCGGCGATCTTGCATACAACGCGATCGCCACGAGCCACGAGGCGCGATGGGAGTACGTGCCCCTGGCGAATCCGAGCGCGCTGCTCGTCCCGGGCCTGAACGTCATCGCGATCCACGCCGTCAACGCGGCGCTGGCGAGCACCGATTTCTCGTTCGACGTGCAGCTCTTCGTGCCCGCCGCCGACGAGGGCAGCATCGGCTACCCGACCCCCGGGGCGAGGAACTCGGTCTACGCCGACAACGCCCCGCCCCAGATCCGGCAGGTCGAGCCGCGCATCCTCCAGCCCGCCGAGTCCGAGAACAACTACATCAGCGCGAAGATCACCGATCCGGACGGCGTCGCCTCGGTCACCCTGTCCTATCAGGTCGTCTCGCCGGGCCGCTACATCCCGGCCTGCTTCCCGGTGCCGCTCGACCAGCTCGAGATCGACGCCAGCCTGCCGCGGCCCGTCAACCCGGCCTTCGAGGATCCGGCGAACTGGGTGACCGTCGGCATGAACGACCTCGGCACCGGCGGGGATCTCGTCGCGGGGGACTCGCTCTACACCGTCATGATTCCGCGCATGGCAAACCGCACGCTCGTGCGCTACCGGATCGCGGCGGCCGACACGCTCGGCGCCGCCGTGCGCGCGCCGTACGCGGACGACCCGGGGCTCAACTTCGCGTACTTCGTCTACAACGGCGTGCCCGACTACTACGCCGCGACCTCGATCACCGGAGCGCCGACGACGCACGCCGCCTCCGTCCTCACGTCGCTGCCCGTGTACACCCTCATCACGCGCAACGAGGATTACATGGAGGCGGTCGCGCCCACGTACGACCTGCAGCTCACGCAGGGCAACCTGTCGCGCTACGCGTTCAACTGGGAAGGAACGATCGTCTACGAGGGCGTCGTCCATGATCACATCACGTACCGCCTGCGCGGCGCGAACGGGCGCTACCAGAACCCTCCCGACAACCCGGCCGGCTATGCGGGCAAGCGCCACTGGCGCTTCCGCTTCACTCGCGGCCACTACCTGAAGGCGCGCGACCACTGGGGCAACCGTTACCCCGAGGAATGGGAATCCCTCAACGTGGGACGAATGTTCGGGAACCGCCTGGACGGCAACTGGGGCCTTCCCGAGCAGGTCAACAACATCTTCTGGAACGCGAACGGCGTGCCGTCGCCCGGGTCGTTCTCGCTCCACTTCCGCGTGATCGACGGCGAACTGGAGGCGCCCGGCGGAACGACGGGCCAGTTCCTGGGCGACTTCTGGGGCCTGGCCTGGGCCTTCGAGAACTACGACGGCGATTTTCTCGACGCGCACGACCTCCCCAAGGGCAACCTCTACAAGCTCATCAACGACAGCCGCGATGCCATCCAGCAGCTCAGGTACCAGGCGCCCGACGCGGTCACGAACGGCGCCGATTTCTACAACATCGAGAACAACCTCAGGTACACGCAGTCCGACGCGTGGCTGCTCACGTACGTGAACTACGAGAAGTGGTACCATTACCACGCGCTCTGCCAGGCGCTGCAGCACTACGACTACTGGGCCGACGCCAACAAGAACGCCGCGTGGTACTTCGAGCCCATCTACACGGCCGCGAACAACTACCTCGGCCGCATGTGGACGCTCCCCTTCGACCACGATGCCACCTGGGGGCCCACGTGGAACTACGGCATCGACCGCCCGTACGACGCGATCTACGGCGGCGGCGGCAAGCCCGAGTTCCAGAAGGACTACCGCGGCCACATCCGCGAGGTCAGGGACCTGCTCTGGCAGCGCGATCAGCTCGAGCCCGTCATCCGCCAGACGGCGGCCTTCATCCTGCCGCTCCAGAACCCCGACATCGACCGCTTCCGCAACGCGCCGGCCGAGGCCTGCCGGCAGTACTTCTCGCTCGCCAACCAGCGCACGGTCGAGGCCAAGGCGAACGACATGCTGGTCTTCGCCTTCGTCGGCGGCTCCTGGCCGGGCTGCACGATCGGCGCGGGCGGCCGCGCGGCGTTTCTGGACAGCTTCGCCGACAACCTGGACCTGGCCTACCTCCCCGTGAAACCGAGCGCCGTCTACACGGGGCCGTCGGGCTACCCGCTCGACCGCCTCACGTTCCGGGCGAACGATTTCGCCGACCCCCAGGGCGCGTCCACGTTCAAGGCCATGCGCTGGCGCATCGCGGAGGTCTCGGCGCTGCCCAACCCCGGGTCGATCCCGCTCACCGATCCCCGCTGGAAGGAGGCGCCGCTGCCGTGCGAGCTCGCGGCGGTGTGGGAAAGCCCGGATATCACGACGTTCACGCCGGACATCGGGATCCCGCCCCAGGTTCTGAAGATCGGCGCCAAGTACCGCGTGCGCGTCCGCATGCAGGACACGGCGAACTACTGGAGCCACTGGTCGGCGCCCGTCGAGTTTCTCGCGGGCGCGCCGTCGGCCGTGATTCCCGCGGTCGCCGGGCTGCGCGTGACGGAGATCATGTACAACCCGCGCGTCACCACGGACTTCGAGTTCATCGAGCTCCAGAACGTGAGCAACGCCGTGATCGACCTCACCGAGGTCCATTTCCGGGACGGCATCGACTTCCGCTTCCGCGACAGCCCCGTGACAACGCTCGGCCCCTACGAGATGGTCGTCCTCGTCAACAACCTGGCGGCGTTCTCGCGCCGTTACGCGACGGCGGGGATGCGCATCGGCGGCGAGTACGGCGGCAGCCTGGACGGCGCCGGCGAGCGCATAGTCCTCGCGTGGGGCGCGAGCTACGACATCCAGAGCTTCTCCTACAGCGAGCTCTGGTATCCCGAGACGGACGGCATCGGCTACTCGCTCAACGTGCTGGACACGAACGCGCCGAACGAGCTGTGGAGCACGGCCGAGAACTGGTTCTCGAGCAGCGTCATCGACGGGACGCCCGGGATGATGGACGCCGGCGGCGACGGCGGATTCCTGCGGCCGGGCGATGTCAACCTGGACGGCAACCTGGACATAAGCGACGCGGTGGGGCTCCTGCGCCTGCTCTTCGCGGCGGCCGCGACCGTGTTGCCCTGCGAGGGCGCCGGCGTCGGCGAGGACGGGAACCTGACGCTGCTCGACTACAACGGCGACGCGCGCGTGGACATCGCCGATGCCGTCTACGCGCTGGCCTACCTGTTCCAGCGCGGGTCCCCGCACCACCTGGGCGCCGGTTGCGTGCGTATCGAGGGCTGCCCGAGCGCGTGTCTGGTCCGCTGACCGCGCTCTCCGCTACCGGCAGTGAGGATACGCGCCGCACCCCAGCGCGTCGATCGTCAGGTCGAGGCCGCACATGCCGAAGGGCGCGGGCAGAGGGCCGGTGCCTCCGAAAAGGTGGCTCAGGATCGCGATGGCGTCGGCGATGTCGATCTGCCCGTCATCGTTGGAGTCCGCCGCATCGCGGCAGACCGCCGGCGGGCCGTGGGCGAAGAGGAAGCTCAGCGTGTGGATCACGTCGGCGATGTCCACCTTGGCGTCGGCGTTGGCATCGCCGCGCATGAATTCGAGCGCCGTGATCGGGCACTCGCCGAACTCGTAGGCCCCCATGTCGACGTGCGCGCCGCACGGCCGCGCGTACCCATCGATGTCGGTCGTCACCCTGCCGGTGTCGATGCCCGCGTCGATGCAGGGCGATCCTTCTTGAAGGCGCAGGTTGCCCGCGCTCCACGTGTCATCGAGAAGATCGCCCGGCGTTCCCCCATCGCTCCAGACGCCGATGGCGATGAACAGCGGATCGGCGTTGATGTTCCCGGCGCCGGGCCACACGTCGTCGCCGCCGATGCAGGAATAGGAGGCTTTCGGGCCCACGCCGCCGTCGATCCCGATCGCCTCGCCGCGGTTGCCCCGCGCGATGCAGTTGGTCAGCGCCGAGAAGGGCCCGTAGCAGGTGTATTCGTCGGGGTTCGGGCCGGCGACGCAGTCCATGGCACAGAAGAGGCCGTCACCCGTGTTCGCCGCGAGCGTGCAGTTCTCGAGGCGCGCGGCCGCCGAGGACCGCACGAATACGCCGCCGCCCTGCGCGGCCGCGTTGCCGGCGATGACGCAGTTGATGAGCGTCGGGGCCGCCTCGCTGCTCGCGTACACGCCCCCGCCCGCCGCCGCGCGGCTGCCGCTGATGATGCAGGACCTGATCGCCGGCGACGATCGCCCGCAGAAGATGCCGCCGCCCTGCCTGACGCCGGCGCCGTCATCCGTGCCCCTGCCGCCCGCGAGCGTGAAGCCATCGAGCACGGACCGCACGGTCTCGCCGTACAGGAACTCCACGACGCTTGCGCGGGGCGCGAGCGCCGCCGCCGCCGACAGGCGGATCGTCGTCGCCTCCGGCCCCGCTTCGGACGCGAGCACGAGATCCCTCACCGCCGGACTCGCCGGGTTGTCCGGATCGTGCCGCCGGTTGAAATTGATCGGCGCCGTGATCACGTACTCTCCCGGCGCGACGAGGATCGTGTCGTTCTTGCTCGCGGCATCGAGGGCTGCCTGGATCGTCGAGTAGGCGCCGGGCACGTGCAAGACCGCGCCCGGCACGATCGCCGCGGGCAGGAACAGCATGCAGGCGCCGTACAGAACTCGATTGACCATGATGACCTCGTCGCATTCGCTCGGGAGCGTTCTTTTATTATACCGCCGGGGGAGGTCCGGCACCACCTGACGGCGCGCCGGCCGATGCCCGCATTGATGCCGTACGCCCCGGGGATCTATCATGAATCCGTGGTGCGGTGCGCCGCCGTAGCCGTTGCGAAGGCGGCCCGAGCCCGCAATGGGAGAAACGCCATGCGCAACAACGTCACACGCAGGGATTTCGTGGCCGGCGCGACCTGTTTCGGCGCGGCGGCGGCGGGGGGAGGTGCGCCTGCGCCCGCAGGCGGCGAGCCTCCCTCTGCCCCACCGCGGGACCAGGACCGCGAGGTGCGGATCGAGCGCCTCCGGCCCCGCGAGATCGACAAGGCCGTCGGGGCCTGCCCGACCCTTTTCCAACCGCTCGGCACGGTCGAGTGGCACGGCTACCACAACATCACGGGCGTCGACGCGATCAAGGCGCACCTTCTCTGCATCCGTGCGGCGCGGCGCGGCGGCGGCCTGGTCGCGCCGCCCCTGTACGGAGGTCTCGGCGGCCTCACCGAGCCTTACACCTTCGTCATCGAGCCCGAGGACGATCTCTTCTCGGTGCTCCTCAGGCCGTGGCTCGAGCGGCTCTGCAGGGAGGCGGTGCGCCACGGCTTCCGCGCGGTGATCGTGCTCACGGGCCACTACGGCGCGGCCCAGCAGATCGTCGTCCGCGAAACCGCGGTGCGCATGACCCGCGTCCTCGGCGTGCCGGTCCTGGGGACGCCGGAGTACTTCCTGGCCCTCGACGCCGGCTACACGGGCGACCATGCCGCGTGGGGCGAGACGTCGCTCATGATGCACCTCGTGCCCCCGAGCGTCGACCTGACGCAGCTCGGCGATGCGCCCCACCGCGGCGTCGGCGGCCGCGATCCCAAGAAGTTCGCATCGGCCGAGGACGGCGAGATGCTCGCCGAACGCATCGCCGGCCGTCTGGCGCAGCTTGCGGCGCGCATGCCCGCGTGGGATGCGGCGTCGGTGGCGCGCTTCGCCGCCGCCGAGGCGGCCCTCGTCAACCGCCAGATGGCGCTCGCGGCCCGCGAGAAAGCCATCTGGGCCGGGTGGCGCAAGATCCCGGACGGCGCACTCGCCGATTACGGCGACCTGCTGGTCGCGGGCCGCTTCGAGGACATTGCCGCCCAGGCCGAGACGCTCTGATGGCGAACCTGTGCAAGATCGCCCTCCTCGTCGAGACGTCGCGCGGCTACGGCCGCGGGCTGCTCCGCGGCATCGTGCGGTACGCATCCGTGCACGGCCCCTGGTCGTTCTACATCACGCCGGGCGATTTCAAGCAGATGCTGCCCACGATGCGCGCGTGGGGCGGCACCGGCATCATCGCGCGCATCGAGACGCCCGCCGTCGCGCGGCGCATCCTCGCGGCCGGCCTTCCCGTCGTGGCGCTGGACCTTTCCGAGGAGCAGCTCGCGCCCGGAAGCCCCCTCGCGCGGTTCTGCGAGATCCACCCCGACCCGGCGGCCGCGGTGGACCTCGCCATCGACCACCTCAGGGGCTGCGGCTTCACGCGCTTCGCGTTCGTCGGCGTGCCGGGCCGCGTGTGGTCGCGCAACCGGGAGCGCGCGTTCGCCGCGCGGCTCAAGCGCGAGCGCATCGAGACCCACATCTACGAGTCGCCGCGCACGGCGCGGCGCCGGGAATGGGCCCAGGAGCAGGAAACGCTGGCGGCCTGGCTGAAGGCGCTGCCCAGGCCCATCGGCCTCATGGCCTGCAACGACGACCGCGGCCGCCAGGTGCTCGAGGCCTGCCTCTCGGCAGGTCTCCAGGTTCCCGAGGAGATCGGCGTCGTGGGCATGGACAACGACGAGCTGCTCTGCGAGATGTGCACGCCGCCGCTGTCGAGCGTCGCGCTGAACACCGAGCACGGCGGCTACGCGGCGGCGGCGCTCCTCGACCGCCTCATGGCGGGCACCGCGACGGGGCCCACGGAAATCGCCGTCGAGCCGCTGTGGGTCGTGGCGCGCGCGTCGACGGACGTGCTCGCGATCGAGGACCGGCGGGTTGCCGCGGCGCTGCGCTTCATCCGCGACCACGGGACCGAGCCCATCCGCGTGGGCGACATCCTGGCCCAGGTGCCGATCTCCCGCCGCGCGCTCGAGCTGCGCTTCCGCACGATCGTGGGATGCTCGATCAACACGGCGATCCAGCAGGCCCACTTCCAGCGCGCCCGGCAGCTCCTGGTCCAGACCGATTACTCCCTGAAGCGCGTCGCGGAGCTTTCCGGCTTCGGCAGCCAGAGCTACATGGCCCAGATGTTCCGGCGCAAGGTGGGGATGACCCCGCTCAGGTACCGCCGCGAGCACCGGACGCGCTGATCGAGGGCCGGACGCCCCGCACGGGCGGCGAACATCGTGATTGCGAATACTATTATCACTTTTGCGTAATGGGCTTGAGTCCCGAGCCGTGCGCCACTACAATAATGGGTACGTTGTTTTCCATGGTCTTGGAGGTATTGCCGGGCGTTCGGGTCGGACTCCCTTCGTCCAGTGGTCGGCGCGGTTTGTGCGCGGCATGAAGGAGGTGCACGGTATGAAAGCTCCCCATTGTTTCTTCTGGTTGTGGTGCGCGAGCCTGTTCCTTGCAGGCATGTCGTTCGGCGCGATCGAGGTCGCCGAGACGCTGTTCGTCGATCTGACCGCCGAGGACGACACGGCGGGCGACGACGAGTGGATCAACAACGGGACGCTCGGCACCGAGGGCGGCAACTTCACCCGTATCGGCGCTCCGTACATCGAGGAGTTCGATGTCGGCACCGGCACGCCCGTCAGGGCCGTGACGTTCAACGGCTCGACCGACGCGTACAAGTGCCTCGTGAACGCGCCCGCCGGGCTGACGGGCCCCGACCCGACGCGGTCGATCGAGGTCTGGGCCTACAACATGGCGGCCAACGACGAGGAGACGATGGTCGCCTGGAGCCACCGCGGCGGCGGCGACGGCACGAACATGAGCTTCAACTACGGCGTGCACGCCACGTGGGGCGCGGTCGGGCACTGGGGGGACGGGCCCGATATGCCGTGGAAACCGGGCGGCGGCTGCCCCGATGTCGGGAAGTGGCATCACCTGGCGTACACGTACGACGGGACGACGACGCGCGTCTACTCCGACGGCGCGCTCTGGAACTCGGAAGTCCTCGGCGCGGGCACGATCAACACGTGGGCCGACACGCCGATCGTTCTGGCCACGCAGATCCTCGATGCGGCCGGCACCGTAGGTTTCGAAGCCTACGGCGGCTCCCTCTCGCTCGCGCGCGTGCGCGTCCACGACGGCGTCCTGAGCGACGCGCAGATCCTCGGCAACTTCAACGCCGAACGCGATGTGTTCGGCATCACGGGCGAGCCGCCGGTCTTCACCTCCGTGCCCGCGGATGGCCAGTTCCTCGACGGGGACGCGACCTACACGGCGGCCGTCGGCGTCGCCGGCATCCCCTTGCCGGAGCTGACCATTCTGTCGCCCGCGGGCGCAACCGCCGCGCAAGCCGGCGGCGGATACTTCACGATCACGTACACGCTGCCCGTGCCGTCGCCCGCGAGCTTCGTCGTGTCGGTCCGCGCATCGAACACGATGGGGCAGGTGGACGCCTCGTGGACCGTGACGCGCAAGACTCTTCCGCCGGCGGGAACGCTGGCCGTCGCGGGCGAGCTTTTCGTGAACCTCGATGCCCGAGACGATACGGCCGGCGATGATGAGTGGGTCAACACGGGCACGCTCGGCGCGGCGGGCAATTTCCTCAAGGTCGGCAACCCCGTGAAGGAGAGCGTCGCCGGCGTCACGGCCGTCAACTTCAACAAGCTGGGACAGACCGACGCCTACCAGTGCCTGCTCAACGCGCCAGAGGGTCTTGTCGGCTCGAACCCGACCCGCTCGATCGAGGTCTGGGCCTTCAACCAGGCGATCGCCGACGAGGAAACCCTGGTCGC
>JBFZCA010000314.1:0-4280 GCA_041308205.1 Planctomycetota bacterium
CCGCCGGGGCGCCGAGCGCCGCCGCGCCGAGCACGCCGAGGCTCTTCAGCACCTCTCGTCTCATTGCCGCCATGCGACCGTCTCCTGCCGGAAAAGCGCCGTCGCCATCCCACGCGCGCGGCCCGGACGATCACGCGTCGACCGGACGCGATGCACGCGCGATGCGCGCAAGCTGCGGCGAGACCGGCCTCGTCCGCCCGTTCGATAATGGCGCGAGGGGCGCGGCTTTGCAATGCCCGGCACGCTTCACGAGGCGAAGCGGGCGCTCTGCGGCCGGGGAAGCTTCTACGAACGCGCCTTTCCGGCAGGTCGGGAGCGCGGATCGGCGGACCAGCGGTAATCGACTCCCTCGCAGCCCTGGGGCACCGTTCCCGGAGGCAGCCCGCCGCCCCGCAGCACGCTCCGAAGATGCCACAGCCACAGTTCCGCCGTGGCGCGGCGATCGGGATGGCGGCGCAGGATCTGGAGCGGTAGAACCACGGTCAGGGCCGCCCAGATCGCGAAGAACGCGGCCCATGCGTAGGAAAGACTCCGGTGTTTTCGGAAGAAGAGGTACTGGCTGTTGAGGAGCGCGCGGGGCCGCATGAAGCGGCTCGTCGGCGCGCTTCCCTTCCCGCTCAAGTGCACGATGGAGACCCGGTCGGTCACATACAGCTTCCATCCCGCGTTCCGGAGCCTGAGGGCGAGATCGTCTTCTTCGAAGAAGAGGAAGAAGCGGGGATCGAAGCAACCGACCTCGAGGAGCGCCTCGCGGCGAAAGACGCCGAAGCAGCCGTGGATGCGGGTCGCTTCCATCTCGTCGGCCGCCGCTCTGTACGACCAGGGCGCCGCCCAGGGACGGTCGGCGAACCGGGTCTGGACCCCGCAGTAGTACAGCAGGCGCGTTGCGAGGCTCTCGTAGCCACGGTGGATTCGGAGACGTGCGGCGGCGGCGCGGTGCTCGGAAAACGCGAGCTCCGCGGCCTTCGTGATCGGACCCGAGACGCCGGCCGCCCGAGGCCGTTCCTCGAGGAACGCCACCAGGCGCCGAAAGCCGGCCGGACAGACGGCGACATCGGGATTCATGAGCGCGACGAAAGGCGTCGTTGCGGCCGCGATTCCGCGATTGAGCGCGGCCCCGTAGCCCTCGTTCCTCGGAGAGCCCAGGAATTCGACCCGCGGCCGGCGGCTCCTCACGAACGCCTCGGGCTCGTCGGAGGACGCGTTGTCGACCACCAGAAGATCCGCCTCGATCCCCTCCAGCCCGAGGGGGAGTTGATCCAGAAAGGCGGGGAGGACCTCCCGTGAATTGTGCGTGCAGACTATGACGCTGAGCTTCGTGTCGGCCACGCTCGAATACCACGTACGTTCGGACTGGGGTTCAGGCTCGGCGCGGCCGCTTCTTCCGCTCCCACGCGCAGCGCACCACGGTCTCGATGCCGCCGCGCGGATTGAAGCGGGCCTCGAGCGCCGCGCGGCGCGGGGCGACCGCCTTGACGAAGTCCTCCAGGATCTTGTTGGCGGCGTGCTCCTGGAAGACCCCGACGGCGCGATAGGCCGTGATGTACAGCTTCAGGCTCTTCATCTCGGCGCACCACCTGCCGGGAACGTACCGGATGGCGATGCGGGCGAAATCGGGGAGCCCCGTGAGCGGACAGATCGAGTTGAACTCGGGCAGGACGAGCTCGACCTCGTAGTCCTTGTCGGGGTACTTGTTCTCGAACACCTCGATGGCGGGAAGCGCCAGGCCGCGGATGTGCTCCTGCCTCCCGTCGTACTCCGTCGAGATCGTCGGACCGGCCATGATCCCCTCGCGCTATCTGGGGGCCGCATACAGCCGCGCCTCGAGCCAATCCGCGCGATCGCGCACGTGGAAGCCGGCGCCCCAGTCGACTTCCAGCACCAGCACCGCCGCGTTCGTCGTGTCGACGGCGACCGGCCGCGGCGCGTCGTTCCACGAGACCTCGTCGCTCGAGAAGCGCTCCTGGCCGTCCACCGCGACCTTGAAGACCACGTTGCCGAAGCGCGTGTCGAGATTCTCGTCGATCGCGCAGTCGTCGATCGCGGCCAGGGCTTCGAAGCGCACGTACTTCCGGTCGAGGCGGTACGAGAGCTTGGAGTAGGAGTGGACGCCGAGCCCGCGGTGGTAGCGCACGCCGCGCGCCTTGAGCGGGCCGCCCATGACGTTCGCGTCGCGCCGGAACGACCAGACCCTGTCGCCCAGGTAGCTGCGCTCCTCGACCGTCTCGGGCGCGAGGTCGCCGAGCATCGTCCATCGGCCGCCGGCGACGAGGAGCTCGGCGAGGGCGGCGAACGGGATGTCGAAGGTGCCGCAGGCGGCCTCGAGCTTCAGCGTGGTCGCATCGCCGCCGGCGAGCGCGCCCCAGAGCGTGCTGCCGTCGCGGAGAACGGCGCCGATCCGCAGCGCGGCGGGCGCGCGGTACGCATCGATCTGGGCGAGGGCGAGGCCTCGGATCTTGGCGATCGGAAACGCCGTCGTCCCGAGCCCCGCGGCCTGCACCGTGATGGCGTCGGTGCCCACGCTCCGGACGATGCCCTGGACGCTGCTGCCCTCGGTCGTGTACAGCGTGTCCGAGGGGGGCGGAGTGCGGACCTGCACCCTGAACTCCTCGCTTGCGGCCAGGGTGGGGAACGCGCGCGGGAACACGATCGCTATGAGATCGTCGAGCGGCAGGCGGACGTCGCCGAGGATGGGATTGGCGATCGTGAGGCGTTCCCCGGCGGCGTCCTTGATGTCGCCGCCGAGCTCGCCGTGGTCGGGGAACAGGGCGATCACCGCGGGCCTGGGCGCGGGGCGCGCCGCCGGCGCCGGGCCGTCCAGGGCGGCGCGCACGACATCCTGCAGGGGCACGCGCTGATTGCCCACGGCCAGCGAGAAGCCGCCGCCGTCGCGCACGAGGCCCTGGAACTCGCCCTGGACTTCCGTGAGGCCGATGACCCGGGCGCGCGGCAGTTCCGCAGCGCAGAGAAGCGTGGCGAGGGCGAGTATCGCGCTCATGGTAGGACGACTGTAGAAGGGCTGCCGGGGCTTGTCAAGGATCGATGGGGGCGCCGCGCGTCCGTTGCGCGCGCGCCGCGGGCGGCCTACACTTGACGGGCCGCGCGGCGCGTGCCCGCGCGGTCAAGGACGAGAGAGCTGTCTCCATGACGAATGCGACGAACGGCGCCGTCACGATCATCGACTACCGGGCCGGCAATCTCGCCAGCGTCGCCCGCGCGCTGGATCACCTCGGGGCGCGCTGGGAGATCACCGCCGACCCGGCGGCCGTGGAGCGGGCCGAGCGCGTGATCTTCCCCGGCGTCGGCGCCGCGGGCGCGGCCATGGAGAACCTGCGCGCACGGGGGCTGTGCGCGCCCGTGCGCGCGGTCGTCGCCGCGGGGCGGCCGTTTCTCGGGATCTGCCTCGGCGCCCAGATCCTGTTCTCGCACAGCGAGGAGGACGACGCGGAATGCCTCGACATCGTGCGCGGGAACGTGCTGCCGTTCGCGCGCGACATGCGCGCCGGCGGCGAACGCCTCAAGGTGCCCCACATGGGGTGGAACACCGTGAAGGTCGTCAGACCGCATCCCGTGCTTGCGGGCGTCGCGCCCGAGGACCGGTTCTACTTCGTCCATGCCTACCGCGTCGCGCCCGCGGACGAATCGGTGGTGCTCGGCGCGACCGACTACGGCGTCGTGTTCCCGAGCATCATCGGCCGGGGCAGCCTCGTTGCCTGCCAGTTTCACCCGGAGAAGAGCGGCGAGCCGGGGCTCGGGCTCCTCGCGCGTTTCCTCGCGTGGGATGGAGGCGCCGGTGCTCGCTAAACGCGTGATCGTCTGCCTCGATGTGCGCGCCGGCAAGGTCACCAAGGGCGAGCGGTTCGAGGGCAATGTGGACATCGGCGATCCCGTGGCGATGGCCGAGCGCTACTACCGCGACGGGGTCGACGAGCTGGTGTTCTACGACATCACGGCATCGAGCGACCGGCGCGCCATCATGATCGACGTGGTCCGGAATGTCGCGGCGCGGATCTTCATTCCGTTCTCGGTCGGCGGCGGCATTCGGACCGTCGACGACATGCGCGCGGTGCTGCTCGCGGGCGCCGAGAAGGTGAGCGTCAACTCGGCGGCGGTGCGGCGCCCCGCATTGATCGCCGAGGGCGCGCGGGCGTTCGGCAGCCAGTGCGTCGTCCTCGGCATGGATGTGCTCGCCGCGAAGGCCTCGCGCGCGTTCCCGTCGGGGTACATGGTCAAGATCGACGGCGGCCGCGTCGCGACGGAGCTCGACGCCGTCCGGTGGG
>JBFZCA010000315.1:0-13152 GCA_041308205.1 Planctomycetota bacterium
GGCGCAACATCGTGGTCCTGTCCGACTTGTGACGCCGGCTGTCCTCTGGACTGCGCCGGGTGTCCGCTCCCCGACATCGGTTCGGCGGGGGCCGTTGGTGGTTCGATTCCCCCCGCCTCCATTTTGCATCTCTTTGTCCGCAAATGACTTGGGGAATCGTCCATCGGGCGTGATGCTCCTGCGATGCTCCCCGCGGCGGCGCGGGCGGCCTGCGCCGGCCGCTTTTTGCCCAGAACGTCCTTGCCGACGCGCTCGGCAAGCTCGCTCAGGCGCTCGTCGCGCGCCCGCCCGTAGGTGTTGAGCGTCAGCCCCGGCGTCACGTGCCGGGCGAGTTTCTGGGCCTCCTTGAGCCCGGCGCCGGCTGTCCTGCTTCAGTCGGAATTGGACAAACCGCCCTCGGGAATTAAGATAGTGCCCGCTGGGAGGAGAAGTCCATGGAGAGTCAACGGAAGTCGTTCACGGCGGCGGAGAAGGTCGCCATCCTGCGGTTGCACTTGGTCGAGAAGGTGCCTGTGTCGGACCTCTGCGATAAGCACGGCATGGCGCCGAACATGTTCTACCGCTGGCAGAAGGAGTTCTTCGAGCGCGGCGCGGCTGCATTCGAACGGTCTGGCGGCAGCGCGCCGCGGGGGCTGGAGTTGAAAGTCGCGAAGCTCCAGGCGAAGCTGGTCCAGAAGGACGAGGTGATCGCGGAGATCATGCAGGCGCACGTCGAGTTTAAAAAAACGCTTGGGGAGGCCTGAGGGATGCTTGGGTTTCGTCGGCGATACGCGACCAGGTCGTCGACTTCGTGTCGTACTGGAGCCAGAGGACCGAGATAGCCGTGGTGACCTTCATGACGTGGCTCGGGATCAGCCGCAGCAAGCTGTACGAATGGCAGCGGCGTAAAGGCGTGGAGAACCGCCACAACCACACCCTTCCGCGGGACTTCTGGCTACAGCCGTGGGAGCGGGCGGCGATCATCGCCTTCTACCTCGGTCACCCGCTGGATGGCTATCGACGCCTCGCGTATATGATGCTCGATGCGAACGTCGTGGCCGTCAGCCCCAGTAGCGTTTATCGCGTGCTGAAGGAGGCCAACCTGCTTGGCCGCTGGAACCGCAAGCCGTCCAAGAAGGGCACGGGCTTCCATCAGCCGTCCGGTCCGCACAGGCACTGGCATATCGACGTGACGTACATCAACATCCGCGGCACGTTCTATTACCTTTGCGCGATTCTCGACGGCTATGGCCGCTATCTCGTGCATTGGGAGCTGCGGGAGAAGATGACGACGAGCGACGTGGAGGTCGTCGTGCAGCGGGCTCGCGAGAAGTTCCCGGAGGCACGTCCCCGCATCATCTCGGACAACGGCCCGCAGTTCATCTCGCGTGAGTTCAAGGAATTCGTTCGGCTCTGCGGCATGACCCACGTCAGAACGTCGCCGTACTATCCGCAGAGCTTATGTGGACTTCCCGTTTATGTCTCCTTGCCTCCGCCGTCTCTGCCCGTCTACTTCTTGTCGCGTGCTTGAATTTCATCTCATTCCCTGTATCCTTCCTCGTCGGCTGGATCGCTTCCTGCCGCAACGTCGACCGTCTGGCGCATGGGCCCGGGCAATTCGCGCCCCCTTGTCGGCAGACGGCATCTCCTGGCCCGAGCGTCTGTGACCGAGGGGGGAGACTCGCTCCTGTCCATCGATTCCCACCCGATTTTTATGTCAACTCGCCCCCCCCAAGTGGACACGTCGTTATCCTGGGGAAGTTGACATAACAGAGCAACGGCAAGCTTGAGCGCTGGAACGGCACGCTGAAGTGCGAGAGCATTCGTCCCCAGACGCCGCTGTCGCTCGAGGACGCGCGACGCATCGTCGCGACGTTCGTGACGGAGTACAACGAGGTGCGCTTACACAGCGCGATTCAGTATTTGACGCCGAGGGATAAGCTGGAGGGCCGGGCCGAGCAGATCCTGGCCGAACGTGGCGCCAAACTCGCAGCTGCGCAGAAAGAACGCGAAGCCGCATGGCGGCGAAAGGAGGTCCTCGACCAGCACGCAGAGCCCGAACCCTTGACGGCAGGCGCGCCGTTCCGGATACTACAAACGTCCGGTGAAACACAAGCGAGCAATGCTGGGAAGCAACTCGTGGACGGATAGCCGGATGGGGTGCGACGGATTGTCGTCGGCGGGAGCCCTTGGGCTCCCGTCCCTCTTCCAGTCACTAAATTCGGAGTGCTTCCCATGCGGCGAAAATCCCGGGGTCTGGGGCAGAGCCCCAGGTCTCGAAGCGATCGGTTACAGTCGGCAAACTAACGCGGGTACTCTCTTAAACCCGACAGGGCGATTGTCCAATTCAGGCTGAACCAGAACAGTCTATATGATCCATATTCAAGCAATCGATTACCTGATCCTGGCAGTGTATTTCATCTTTGTGCTGGGCATTGGCTGGATGTTGCGGAAGCAGATCCAGACCGGGTCGGACTTCCTGACCTCCGGCCGAAAGATCCCCGCCTGGATCGCCGGACTGGCGTTTCTGTCGGCGAACCTCGGCGCGCAGGAAGTGATTGGGATGGGGGCGTGCGGGGCCAAGTACGGGATGCTGACGTGTCATTTCTATTGGCTGCCGGCGGTGGCCGCGATGGTATTCGTGGGGGTCTTCATGATGCCCTTTTACTACGGCTCGAAGGCTCGTTCGGTGCCGGAATATCTGAAACTGCGGTTTGACGAGAAGACGCGCGCCATCAACGCACTGACGTTTGCGGCGATGACCGTGCTTTCGTCCGGCATCTCGATGTTTGCGCTGGCCAAGCTAATGGAACTGCTGCTGGGGTGGAATTTTCACGGGTGCATGTGGGTGGCCGCCCTGATCGTGCTGGTCTACATCTTCTTGGGCGGCCTGACCTCCGCGATTTACAATGAGGTTCTCCAGTTTTTTCTAATTGTCGTAGGCTTTCTGCCCCTGACCTATCTGGGGTTGAAGAACATCGGTGGATGGGAAGGATTGAAGGTAAAGCTCGGCATCGTGGCCACCAGCCAGGGTTTTGCCGCCGACACAATGACGACGCTTTGGGGGCCGCTGCGGGCGCCGGAAGCCAACCCGATGGGGGTGGAATGGGCCGGGATGTTGATGGGGTTGGGCTTCGTACTGGGCTTCGGTTATTGGTGCACCGATTTCCTCGTGGTGCAGCGGGCGATGGCCGCTGAGTCCATGTCCGCCGCGCGGCGCACGCCGCTGATCGCTGCGATCCCGAAGATGCTCTTCCCCGCGTTGGTCATCGTGCCCGGCATGATCGCGATCAGCCTGCACCATGCCTCGCCCGAGGGCTTTCTTCCCAAAGCGGCGGACGGCTCGCTCGATTACAACATGGCGACGCCGCTGATGCTGATGCACTATTTTCCGAGTGGAATGCTCGGGCTGGGGCTGACGGCGTTGATGGCGTCGTTCATGTCGGGCATGGCCGGCAACGTGACGGCCTTTAACACCGTCTGGACGTATGACATTTACCAGAGCTACATCCGGCCCGGCCAGTCGGACCGGCACTACTTGTGGATGGGGCATTGTGCGACGATCGGCGGGATCCTGTTGAGCATTGGGGCGGCTTATGCCGCGAGCAAGTTCAACAACATCATGGACATGCTTCAGCTCGTCTTTGCCTTCGTCAACGCTCCGCTGTTCGCGACCTTCCTGCTGGGGATGTTTTGGCGGCGCACGACGGGCCACGGCGCGTTTTTCGGGCTGCTGCTAGGAACCGTTGCCGCCGCTGCACATCATGGCCTGACGATACCGCAAGGCGCGGTGACCTGGCTGAAAGGCGGCTGGCTGGGCACGGTGCTCCACACCTACCACAGTGAAATGGCGCAGAACTTCTGGACGGCCGTCTGGGCCTGGTCCGTCTGTTTTGTTGCCACTGCCGTCATTTCCCTGCTGACGCCCCAGCGCAAGAGTCTGGAGGAGTTGCGCGGTTTGGTTTATTCGCTGACGGCGAAGGAGAAGCACCCGGAGCTGGCGTGGTATCAGCAGCCCTTGACGTTTGGAGTGATCGTGCTGGCGGCTTGCGTGCTGCTGAACATTCTTTTCTGGTGAGTCTTGACGAGTTGCAGCGTTGGCAGGCGATTCATGAGTTCCACGATTAAACCGAGAGACCGGGTCTTGACGGCCCTAAGCCGCGAGCAGCCAGACCGCTGCCCGATGCAGATCAGCTTCACCCCCGAGTTCGCCGCCCGGTTGCGGGCGGACATGGGGTTGGCCGGCCAGAGCGGTCACAATCCGCACGGGGGCGGCAACACGTACGAACTTGAGCGCGCGCTGGGCGAAGATCTATTGCTGACGAGCGTCGGCTGGGCCAATTGCTATTACCAATCGAAAGAACCTTACACGGACGAATGGGGCATCGGCTGGAAGCCCTGCGAATACACCACCCCCTTCGGCAAAGGTCTTTATACTGAGATCGCTGGCCACCCGCTCGCGGATGACAACGCCATCTCCACGTACCGTGCCCCCGATCCGAGCCGGCCTGAGTTGTATGAGGATGCCGCCCACCTGATCAAGAATTACAAACAGGACTTCTTCATCGTCGGCGTGACGGTCACGACGATCCTTGAGACGGCCTGGGCACTGCGGGGGCTCAAAACGATGCTGATGGACCTGGTGGCCGACCCCGATCTGGCCAAAGCCATCCTCGACATTCCCTATCGGTATCACCTGGCGGCGGCAAAGAAGCTGGTCGAGATGGGCGTGGACGCGATCTGGGTTGGCGACGACATCGGCGCACAGAACGCGATGATCATCGCGCCGGAATTATGGCGCAGGATTTTCAAACCGATGTGGGCCGAATTCTTCAGCGAGCTGAGACGTCTGAACCCGCGCCTGAAAATCATCTATCACTCCGACGGCGTCATTGCCCCGATCATCCCGGACATGATCGAAGTCGGCCTCGATGTCCTCAACCCCATCCAGCCGGCCTGCATGGACCCGGCGGCGCTGAAAAAGCAGTGGGGGGACAAGCTGTGTTTCTGGGGATCTATAGACGAACAGCACACCTTGCCGTTCGGCAAGCCCGACGATGTGCGCCGGGAGGTGCTCACACGTCTCGACACAATCGGTAAAGGCGGCGGCCTGATCATCGGACCGACGCATCATGTGCAGCTCGACACGCCGCTGGAAAATTTCTGGGCGATGGTGGACACCGTCAAGGCGCAGCACGGCATGCGACACGGTGTTTGAAACCGCCCCAGGAGGATTCTCTTATGAAAAACATGAGACTGAATAGCTGTTGTGCATATCCGCTGGCCTCCGCCCTGCTGGCCATGGCGATTGCCTGGGCGCCTGGGCTGGCAGCCCCAGCTCCGGCACCGGCCAGTTTCTGGGTCTGGGATCAGCCGGGCCGTATCACTCACGCTTGCACGGGGACGGAGCCGCTGGTGATGTGCCTGCAGGGGCGCAAGGTGGTCATGCAAATTCAATCCGACACCACCAACGGGTTTTCCTACACCGCCCGGTTCTTCAACCTGCTGGAAGATGTCGAAAAGAAGAAGGTCGTCTTCGTGGCCGGGCGCGAATCGCGGCCTGATGTGCGCGTCAACGACCAGCCCCTGAAGAGCGAGTTCCCGTCCTCGGTCACGTTCGACGGATTGCTTACCTTAACCTATCCCGCATCCGAGGGTGTGGTCGTCACTCGCACTGTCTATCCCTCGGTGACCAAGGCCTTGGTTATTGAAGAATGGCAGGTGCGAAATGAAACTGGGAAACGAGTTGCAGTGACTGTTGCGCCCGCCCGCAAGGTAGAGCCCGTGGAAGAGAATATTGCCATCGTCTGGAACTGCCCGGGGGGGGAAACCGCTGCGGTGAAAGCCGGAGGCGTGTTGTCGTTCTCCACTTGCGTGCAGGCCGGCCTGGCGGCTGAGGCTGACCTTCCCGTGAATGTGGCGACCGAGCGCGGCGCCCGCCGGGCCCTGGCCGAGGCGGCCTGGAACGGACCGGGGCGCCTGGAAACTCCCGAGCCAGCCCTGGATGTGGCCTTCGCCCTGCAGAAATTCCATGTGCTTGAAACCCCGATCGAGACGATCAAGGGAGTCATCACCCATAACGGCAGCCTGACTTACTCCCCCGGCATCTGGGCTAATGATCCGGTGGAATACTCCAGCCCCGTGTTTCCCTTCTTCGGCGATGCCGAACTCAACCGCGCCAGCATGAACATGTATCGCGTCTGGCAGGATTATTGCCAGGAGAAGGGCATCATCCCCTTCCCGGGTTCGTTCGAGGGACCAAGCCTGAAATTAACGCAACGCGAACGGGGCGACGATGCGATGGTGCTCTACGGCTTGTCTAAATTCCTCCTGTTCCAAGGCGATCGCGCGGCGGCGGAGGAAATGTGGCCGTTGATCGAATTTGCCGCCGCCTCGGTGCTCAGTCACACCACGGCCGATGGCATCGTCGTCTCGCAAACCGACGAGATGGAAGGTCGTTATCCGACCGGCGCCGCCAACTTGAGCACGTCGGCCCTCGCCCACGGTGGCTACCGGCTGGCAGCCCGCTTGGCGCAGTCTTTGGGCAAGCCGGTGGCGGCGGAATTCGATCGGCGTGCCGAGGCCCTGCGGAAGGGCATTGAATCTTATTTCGGCGCGGAGGTGGAGGGCTTCAAGACCTACCGGTATTACAAGGAAAACACCACTTTGCGAGGGTGGATCCTGCTACCTTTGGCGATGGGCATTACCGAACGGCAGGAGGCCACAGTGGCCGCGCTAACCTCAGACAAGCTCTGGCCCCACCGGCTGGCAGGGGCCGACATCCTGGCGGAGTCCACTCGTCCGACCGAATGGGGCCGCGAGACCTACTACGCTCTGCGGGTATTGTTCAAAGCCGGTCGCACGGAGGAGGCGCTGGATATTACCCGGCGCGTGGTCCTGGCGCAGATCTTCGGCAGCAAGGGACCCTATCCCGATGAGGACGCCATAGACATGCTCTGCCCCGGCTCGCTTTATCCCCGCGTTTTCACCGAAGGCATGTTCGGCATTGTGCCCACCGGCCTCGACTCCTTCGAATGCACGCCGTGGCTGCCCAAGGCCTGGCCACGAATGGCGCTGCGTGACCTGCGGGCGTTCGGCCGGTCTTGGGATTTGGTGGTGGAGCGTGCCGGCGTTCAGCAGGAGGTCACGGTGCGCAGCGGTGGCAAGACGGTGATGACCGGTTTGGGGCCGGCCGGGAAGACCTATTCGCTGACTTTTCCAAATAGAAAAGAGTCCTCAATACGTTAAACCGACTTTCCGCGGGTCGCGGACCTGATTTCCGCCCCCAGGCGGGCGGTCCGCATCGTCACGGGGTTTCTGGAGCCGGGGCTACCGGCCTCCGTGTACCGGGGACGAAGAAATGGGTAAAGCGGGGCAACAGTCGGGAGAGCGCTGGACTCGCCGAGGCCTACATTCCGCACGTGTCGGCGCCATTTTCTATGCGCCGTAAGACGCTTGGCGATCACGACTTGCGACAGTTTAGCGATTCAATTACGCGGACAGTTTCGCGTTCCCACGCGTGCAATAGCTTCAGAATCGCCCTGTGGTTTCTGATGGCCATGCGGATCATCTGAGCCTGTTCGGCAGACACGACGCGGTGGAGAAGGGCACTGCGATGGCGCCGTGTCCACTCGTAGTAGGGACCGTGACGCTCGCGGGGATCCTGCGCACAGCGACAACCGGGCTTTCCGCACACCTTCGTTCGCCGCAGGAGCGTGCCTGCGCAGGCAAAGTCGATCCTGGCGATGATCTGCCGGATCTTCGCGACGCGTCGGAGCACAGCCTCACGGATTTGACGGGTGTTTTTTTCTGTCATAGGTCTTGACCACCGAGGTGTCTGGCGACTATGCTATCGCCAGTCTGGTGCTTGTGCAAGCAGAAATCGGAGAAGATTCATGCCGAAGCAACACCCCTTCCTACTCCGGACCGAGCGGCTGGGGCCCCTTCCCATTGTGAATCACTTCCTGAGTCGACTCCGGATCGAGGAGATTCCAAGCGGGCGGGGAGAGAGCGCTACGCGGCGCGGCTGTAGCGCTGGTGGAGTCCGCCGACACGAGGTGCGGCGACGACTCGGCCGGCGTTGCGCGCTTGGATCGGTCGCGGAATCGGCGCGTGTCGTCCCAACGCCAAGTGCGTCCGATCCTCGTGGCAGTACGCGAAGTACTCCGACAGGATTCGTCGGAGGTGGGCCTCGTTGAGGACGATGATGTGGTCGACGCACTCTCGGCGGATGGACCCGACGAGGCGCTCGACGTACGGATTCTCCCAGGGCGATTGCGGCGCAATGAGCACTTCCTCGATCCCCATCGCCTCGACGCGACGTGAGAAGTGCTGGCCGTAGATGCCGTCGCGGTCGCGTCTCGTGAGCTTGGGCCGCTTTGCCTTTCGGCGAAGAACCGCCAGCTGCTGTCGGAGGGCCAGATTCTCGGCGGCGAGGCCGGCCCGCGACAGCAGGAGTGACCGCATGATCACGAACAACATCTGCAGGACGCCCATCCCAGACCTCTTCCATGCATTGGGAAAGCCTGGGTTGACTGTACCAGAGAGGTCGGGTAGGACTATTGACGTAGGGCTGTGTCGTGCAACTGAGGGGGGCTGTCGGTAGGCAGATCGAAAGCCACTTGCACGAAACTAAACTATGGGTTAAGCTTTGTCCGACATGAGCACGCACACGCGAACGACCCGCAAACCGGACTGGAACCGACTGTACGAGTGCGCCGCGGTCCAGGAGGGGCATTTCACGACCGCGCAGGCGGCGGAGGCCGGTTACTCTCCGCAGCTGCTGGCGAAGTACCTCGGCAACCAGCGCGTGATGCGGATCCGGCGCGGGATCTATCGGCTGGTCCACTTTCCCGCCGGCGAACATGAGGACCTTGTCGTCTTGTGGCTGTGGACCGAGCGAGCCGGAGTGTTCTCGCACGAGACCGCACTCGCGCTTCACGGGCTCTCGGATGTCCTCCCCGCGCGGGCGCACATGGCGGTTCCCGCGGCATGGGCGGAACGGCGTCTTCGTGTGCCGCAGGGAGTCCAACTCCATTTCGCCGACGTCGGAGATCATGATCGCGCCTGGGTGGGTGCCGTGCCGGTGACCGCTGTTGCGCGGACTCTCCTTGACTGTACTGCCGCACGCTTGGCGCCGGATCTCGTGCGAGATGCCCTGGAGGCGGCCGTTCGGCGCGGACTCGTTATGCGCGGCGCCCTGCCGGTCGTTGACGCGTATCTCAATGAGTTCTTCTCGTCCGTACGTCGCAAGGCGGGTGCGCGACTGCGCACGTCAGCGCGCCGTGTTTGGAAGTCCGGGTGATTGTGCATAACTACCATCGAGCTCGTATGGACAGCCGAGACTTCCTATCTATCGCATTGATCGTGTTGTTGCTGGCCGCTTTCGTGGAAGCCGCCCACGCAGAAGTGCCGTTTGATCCCCCGGGCAGACACTCCACCTCCTGGTTGGGGAATACCTACATGGATGCCGCCGGGCACAAGAATGTCACCGAAGAGCTCGCCGATCTTTGTTTAAGCCCGAACGGCAGGATCTTCACGGCCGGCTACGCCGAAAGCTGGGGTGGCGGCGCTGAATACCAGGCCGACGACGGCAGTTTCATCGCCCGTTATGATCGGTTTGAATCGGGGTTTGGCGACCCCGTTAAAGCGGTGGCGGCCGACACCAATTATGTTTTCTGGGGCACTCCGGGCAAAGGCCTTCTGAGGTCTCGACATGGTGGTGGCGGCGCGGGCGCTTACACCACTTTCCTGGGCGGGAAAATAGTCACCGGACTGTTTGTCGACAATGGCAAGCTCTACGTGAGCAATTTTTCCGAGGGGAAGATTCATGTGTATGACATGGCCACGATGACGGAGGTCCGGAGTTGGGCTTGTGCGAACCCAACGCGCCTGACCGTGGATCATGCGGGGAATGTCTGGGTGATTCGCTGGGATGTCGCGAGCACCCAAAAGCCGCACGAAGGCTCGGTTTGGTGGGGCGACAAGATCCTGTCGTTCTCCTCAACCGGTACGCCGGGCCCGGAGATCACCGATTTCGAGAAGCCCCTGGCCCTGGCGCTGAGCAAGACCGGCCAGTTGCTGGTCGGCGGGTTGAACGAGCACTCGCAGATCTGGATTTACGACCTCGGCGGAACGCCCGCCAAAGCCGGGACGTTCGGCGCCCAAGCGGGGATATTCTCCGGGACGTCCGGCGAGTTTACCGGTTCGGCCAAACTGCACTGGATCAAGGCCATCGCGGTGGATGCCAGCGACAACATCTACACCGGCTGCACCTATGGAACTTTCTGGGGCAACTGCGTTGAAAAGTGGAGCCCGACCGGCGCGCTGCAATGGAGACTGTTTGCCGGGACTTCGCTCGATAGCGCCGGCCTTGATCCGGACAATGACACCGAGGTGTATTCCAAGTACCACCATTACTCGCTCGACTACGCCAAGAGGGCTCCTGGAACCGAATGGTTGTTGAGGGGTTTCACGGCCAACCGGTTCAAGTATCCACACGATCCCCGCGTGGACCAGAACTCTGACGTCGGTTCGCGGGCTTTGGGGGCAGGAGCCTGGCGGATTGGTGGGAAACTCTTTGTGGGACGCAGCAGTCAGGA
Organism: Planctomycetota bacterium; assembly: GCA_041308205.1. GTDB lineage: Bacteria > Planctomycetota > UBA8108 > UBA8890 > UBA8898 > UBA8898. The sequence continues at coordinate 10,581 of JBFZCA010000315.1, forward strand.
AGGCTATCGGTTTGAGTTGTATCGTCAGGAAAGGGCCACCGATGGCGAAGTGTTGGTGCCGTCATTTCGCATGGGAGCTGGTGGAGACAAGCACAACCATTTTTACAACCCGCAAACCAAAACGTGGATCCAGAAACCCAAGAAAGACGGCCTCTATAACCAATACTGGAACATCGCGAAGAACGGCGACCTCTTCACCATTGGCGATCCGCATACGATCGTCCACTACAGGTTTGGCGGCTTGGACGACCACCGCAACCCGATCTGGGATGCCTCGAATGCGACCGTCTCGGTGGTGTCGGAATTCAATCCCGCACGCCGGTTGGTTTACGATTCCGACGCGGATGTCATGTATATGGCGGGCGACGTGAAGGATCAAAACTGGGGGTCATTTCTGCGGGTCAAGAAGTTCCCCAACTGGTCGACTGGCAATCGCCATTCCAGTTTCACGGCTGAATTGCCCTATCAGGACCAGGAGTATGCCGGGAACAGCAACTACGGTGGGGCGCAGCCCGCCTCGTTCTCCGTGGCCGGCGACTACATCTTCATCCTCTACGGGATCGGCCATGTGCGGATCTTGAAGAAAACCGACGGAAGTTTGGTCGGCACGCTGCGACAGAACGTGAACGGATGGAACGGCAGCGATGGCCAAGTGGACGCGGCCTACGGAATGACGGTGACCCAGCGCAAGAACGGCGAGTACATCATCCTGTTTGAGAATGCCGCCTGGGCGAACATCATGATGACACGCTGGTGTCCCAGCGGGACATGCGCGTCCACGCCACAATCCTTGCCGCTGCCGGAAGCACTGCTGCCGCAGCTTCTTCACGGGACAGCTCGATTTGCCGGGTTGCAGCATGTCCACATCACCGACGCCTTCTGGAAGCCGCTGCTCGACCGCAACCGCGTCGTCACCATCCCGCACAACATCCGCATGTGCCGCGAGGTGGGCATTGTCGCCAACTTCGAGCGCGTGGCCGGCCTGCGCGATGGCGATTACCACGGCTTGCCGAACTGGGATGAGTTTCTCTACAAGACCATCGAAGCCGCCTGCTACGGCTTGCAGCAGCGGCCCGATCTCGCGCTGGAAAAGGAACTCGACGACCTCAGCGCTTTGCTGGCCAAGGCGCAGGACGCCGATGGCTATCTGCGCACGGTCATCCAAATGAGCGAGCGCGGTCGCGGCCCGGCGAACCTCAAGCGCTGGAGCAATCTCTCCGACAACCTCGAACTCTACTGCGCTGGCCACCTCTTCGAGGCGGGCGTGGCGCACTTCCAGGCGACCGGCAAGCGTTCGCTGCTCGACGTGGCGCTGAAGAACGCGCAGTTGATTGACCGCTTGTTCGGTCCCGGTAGGCGCGTGGACGTGTGCGGCCACCAGGAAATCGAGCCGGCGTTGGTCCGCCTTTACGAAGCCACCGGCGACACACGCTGGTGGAAACTGGCGAAGTTCTTCGTCGACACCCGTGGGACCGAAGCAGGCGGACGGCGCAAGCGCGGTGAATTCTCGCAGGACCACGCGCCACTGTTCGAGCAGACCGAGGCCGTCGGCCAGGCGCCACGCGCGACCTACTTCTACTCGGGCGCGGCGGATGTCGGTCGCCTCACCGGTGACCCGCGGTATCACACGGCGCTGCGGCGTCTCTGGGAAGACGTGGTGACGCGCAAGCTCTACCTCAACGGCGGGATCGGGTCGCGGCCCGAAAACGAGGGATTCGGGCCGGCCTACGAACTGCCGAGCCAGACGGCATACACCGAGGTTTGCGCCGCGGTGTCGTTTCCGATGTGGGGCACTCGGATGTTCCGTGTCGAGCCGGAAGCACGCTACTTCGACGTGGTCGAGCGCACGCTCTACAACAACCTCGCCGCCGGGGTGTCGCTGTCGGGCGACCGCTATTTCTACGCGTGCCCGCTGGGATCGGACGGGAAGTATCGGTTCAACCTCGGCTGGCTTCCAGCGGACGGACAGCATCTGCAGCACGCCGAGGCCTCGGCCACGCGCAAGGAGTGGTTTCCGTGCGCGTGCTGTCCGCCAACGCTCGCGCGTTACCTGCCGCAAGTGCCCGGCTTCACCTATGCCACCCGGGGAAATGCACTTTTCGTGAACCTCTTCATCGCAGGTAAGGCACGGGTCGAAGTCGGCGGCACAGCATGGTCGCTGCGGCAGGAAGGCAACTATACTTGGGTAGGAAAGGTGAAGCTGACGCTGAAGACCGAAATCCCAAATCCAAGACTCGATACCGTGTTCTTGCGCATCCCCGGCTGGGCGCGGAACCAGCCGGTGCCGGGCGACCTTTACCGCTTCGCCGACAACGTCGTTGATGCACCCACAGTCGCCGTCAACGGCGAACGCACCGCCTGGCGCGACGTGCTGACGAACGGCTTCGCCCGCCTCACGCGTGACTGGCGCTCGGGCGACGTGATCGAACTCGACCTGCCCATGCCCGTCCGCCGCCTCATCGCGCATCCGAAGGTGGAGGACTGCGCCGGCAAGGTCGCCCTCGAGCGCGGCCCGATCCTCTATTGCTTCGAGGGCGCGGACCACGACGGCCGGGTGCTCGATCTCGCGCTA